>NZ_JBGOOD010000003.1:0-162004 GCF_041439475.1 Vibrio sp. 1S139 | reverse complement strand
AAGCCTTTTTTCTATCTAAATAAACAAGTTAGCTCTTAAGATCCTGTCTATGTGGCGCGTCATGATTGACCATCGTTTCCAAGGAAAAGGATTGGGGAGTCAAGCGATTAACTTCAGTAAGAAATACGCTTCCATTACCGGTTTAAAAGGCGTCTCCCTGACCACGATGGATAAAGAAAAAGGCAATGCGCTCTCTATTTATCAAAAGCTTGGTTTTATACCAACGGGCAGAAGACTTGATGATGAAATTGAATTAATTTTTGGCTTAAAGGAATGAGTGGATAAACAAGTCAGATGGTGTGTCTGGGACGGCTATTTGGCCGCCTCATTTTATACTTCAACTGTAAAGGTATTGAAGAGTTCATTCAAAAACGCTGACCCCTCGTGCACTCTCACCTCCCCCCGGTCACAGAGTAACCAACAATCAAATTGACTCTTATTCAGTCTCGTAACCTTTAAAGATCTTGAATCGCTTCGATGAGCTTTTTGACTGGAGTATGGTCTGACTCTATCCTATTGTCCATACTATCTAAATATGCTGACTACCTAGAGTGAAGAAAGAAAATGTGTCGGGCCTTTTCCTAACCATTAGTTTATGTATTGTAAAAATAGATTGCCGATGTAGTTCACTCATCGAAGTGAACACACAATGGGGCAAATCCGTGTTAGTCCTACTAAAAATCCCCTCCTAGCCTCCCCTTAATCAGTATCTACAATCCATTGTGGTTCGTAGAAAGGGGAGGAACTGAATACAGATCGTTACATGTGCAGTTACACATTCAGCGCTAAAGAAGGTTCTCCCCCTCGGTCGTCAATCTAGAGGGGGGATAAACTTAATTGGAGGGGGAGTTAGAGGGGGTGGGTGTTCGAAATCAGCCTGAACGCACAGGATATCAATGCTCTCAATTCAGAAAAACATTACGCTTCACCCAAAAGATTGGAATGCCTAAGCGTTCCAATTTTAATATCTGATTTACCTACGCCGCCTAGTGCACCGAATCATAAATCAATGTGCTTCTTCAGCTCTTAACCAAAACTCGGACAGGTCTTCAAAAAGGTCATCGTTATCTAAGATGCTCAAATGGGTTTCGTTGTAGCCGAGGATTTGTGACGCGTGGAGTTGGGCTGGGCGCGACAATTGGCTTGATAAATTGATCACACCATCGTTGCTGTTGGTATTAAATAGGTCGCCCGAGTTATAACCAAAGGCTAAAAAGTGGGGAATGTGAATCTTACTGCTGTCAATTAATAAGTCAGCGATAAATTTCCCGTCTGGATTTAAATCAACCCATGCCGGCATTACTACGGGAGAGTACTCGACCCCTTGTTTAGCAGACTCGACACCACCAAACGGCGAAGATATGGTGGCTACGCTGCTTACAAAATCGCATAGCTGCCCAATACGGCACTGGCGAAGACTGTTGGTGGCGACAAGCCCGCCCATACTATGTGCCACAACATGTAATTGTTGGATTTTGTATTCCGTTAACACCGTGTGCATGAGGTTATTCAGGCCTTTGGAGTTCAAAGCCAGAGACAAGCCTGAAGGATAGTTAAAGACCCAGATCTGATATTTAGATTGGTCGACTTTTTCAATCAGTGGGGCAAAATCTAACGCAGTGGCGTTGATGCCATGCACAAACAAGATCGGGATTTTGTTTGGGTCGAACTCTGACAGAAAGTAGAGCCCAGCGTTATCTTCGAGCAAAAAGGTCAGCGGCTGCCACATGCCGAGTTTGCCATTTTTTCTGTCAAAAGGTGGAGCTTCCAAGCTCACGACTGTGCCTATGTCGATCAAATCCAATTCGATTTTTAACAGTGAAGATAGTGAACGATCAACAAACGCTCTTGGGGCTTCACTCTCATTAACCGTTAGTGAGACTTCTATTGTTGATCTGTCTTGGTGATCACGTAGGTTGATTAGACTGAAAGCTTCATCGGCTTGTAGGGTAAGATCTTGATTCTTATCTTCAAAGATAAGTAGGTAGTGGATGTTATTCGATACATGTAAGTGAATACTGTCACTGTCTATGATGCCATCGTAGCCATCAACCTCGCCTTTGTTAATGTCTTTGATTTGTTCAATCACCACGGCAGAACCGGAGGCATGTTGATTCAAGGTAACCATGTATTGATTGGTTATGGAGTCGATGGCTTGTATCTCATTAGATAGATTTCTAAAGTTACCGCACCCTGACAGCAGTGAACTGAGTAATAGCACTGTGCTGATTAAGCGTGCAGTAAGTAATAGCTTCATTCTAATTTCATCCTTATCCCACCCCGATTTATCCATAAATCAATAACCTGAGTTTAATAGTAGCAATAAAACAGCGCTTAATAAAAAGGCAAGCAAACGACTATAAAGTTCGCTTGCTTGCCTGAGAGGTTTCATTACTTAGTGAGTATATTGAACACTAAAGCGTGTTTTTATATACCTTGCCGTCTTTCATGATCAGTTTTTGTGTCTCTGTGTTTGCCACACAAGCAACACTGTCCAGTGGGTTGCCATCGATGATCAATAGGTCGGCATACGCGCCTTCAACCACTTGACCAAGTTTGCCTTCTTGGTACGGGTGTTGATAAGTCGACATCTCGAACAAACGTCCACAGTTTGATGTCGCCATGCGAAGCGCGGTGATGGTATCGAATACTTGCTCAATCGCACCAAGTTCATTTAATTGTGTCGCATGAACGTTGGTTTCGCCCACACAGTCAGTACCAAAAGCAATGTTCTGAATGTCGTATTTCTTAATCAGTTCTGCCGATTTGAACATGGCTTTACCTACACGTTCTGTCTTGCGGTATGTCTCCTCATTCGGCAGCGGGATCTTACGCTCTGCAATCAATGAAGAGGTAAAGTAAGAAGGAATCACCCAAATGCCTTTCTCTTTAATTATCTCGGCAATGTCGTCGTCCATGATGGTGGCGTGTTCGAAAGACATCACGCCCGCTTCAGCGGCTCGGCGCAGCGACATAAGTGCCGTAATCTGAAGCGGCATCAACCGCAGCTTTCATCTCTTCAGATGTGAACTGCAATGTGTCTAGCGGATCAAACGTTGAAGATGCGCCACCACCCGCCATGATCTTGATTTGGGATGCGCCCATAAATAGCTGTTCGCGAACCGCTTTTAAGACTTCTGAACGACCATCGGCCACTTTCATTGCGCCAAGCTTCCTCATAGGTGAGTCTTCATGGCCGTTTGCTAAACGCTCTTGTGCTTGGTTTTGACGGTAATCGGAGTGACCACAGGTTTGTGAGATAGCTGCCATTGAAGGCAGAATACGTGGGCCAGTGGCATAGCCGTTGTCGATACTGGTTTTTAAGGCCAAGCGTGTTACCTGCTACATCACGAATGGTGGTAAAGCCACGCATTAACATCTCTTCAGAAATCTTTGCTGAGCGAATCGCCACTTCTTCACGCGTCATGGTATCAATCACATTGAATGGTGCAGATAAAGTGATATGAACGTGCGCATCAATCAGGCCTGACATGACCGTGCCACCTTGAGCATCAATCGTTTCATCGGCAATCGTTGGGTCAATCTCTCCAATCTGAGTGATCAAGTTATCTTCGATGAGGATCGATACGTTCTCGATTAAGTTGCTCTCAACACCGTTAAATACGTTCGCGTTAGTGATTAGCTTTTTCATAGTCTGCACCTTTTGGAAATGAGTGTGTGTCGCTGATGGAGTCATCTTATGGGGCGCAGCATTTAATGAATGGCCATTTGGTGACAGTGATGAATTGGGTGTGTTTTTGCGATTGCTATAAGAAAGGCAAGGGGGATTTCTGTCGAATTATTAATTTGAGGAATGAATGTTGGCGATGTCATGAAATGGTAAGTTTTGCTTTGATTCGAACGCTAAGATGTATTTCAAATCAAGGCGACTTATCAAATTAGATTAGAGAGAGACAGAATGACTAAATCAGACAAAGTTTACGGATTCAACACACCACAACGTCTATTCGTAGGTTACACATTAGCCGTGCTGGTGGACTTGGTCGTACTTAACTTCTTCGATGAGTACTGGGACTTTGTGAACATTGAGTCTTTCACGATCTCTTTGATTGCAGCGTTGTTGTTGCAGCTATTACTGAAGCTCTCTATTGGTTTAGAACATAAAATTGCTGAGCACTTCAAAAGCAAGCCAGGCACAGCACCTAAGGTTTATCGAGCAATCACCACTTATATTATTTTGGTGGGTTCTAAGTTTGTGATGCTAGAAGCAATTAACCTCTTGTTCGGCGAGAAGGTGAGCTTTACAGGCCCTTGGGGCGGCGTGGTAGCGTTCTTCGCGGTGGTATTTACGATTCTGGTTGCTGAAGTGATTGTATCGAAGATCTACTTTGCTCTGGATGACAAACAAGATTCAAATGTGAAAGCGCTTAAAGAGACCAACGCGTAATAGAACTAAAATACAAATGTGAATAACAGACGAGCCAGCTGAATAAGCTGGCTCGTTTTCGTTTGAGTTGCGATAACCAATTCGATACGCGAATTGGCTTTATTTTTCGTAAACCACATCCCCGCGTAACACCGTCATCAACACTTGAGTCTTAGCGATTTGTCTTGCTGATACTGTGGTGATGTCGCGGTCGAGAATGGCGAAGTCAGCGGATTTGCCTACCTCAATAGAACCTGTTACATCTTCAATTCCAAGACTTTTGGCGGCATTGAGCGTGTAAGCGTCGATGGCTGTGTAGATATCGGTTAGGCCGGTTTGGCCCATGATTAAGCTGTTCGCGATGCCGACTAAAGGGTTGATGTCGTGTACGTTCCAG
This sequence comes from Vibrio sp. 1S139, assembly GCF_041439475.1. Lineage (NCBI taxonomy): Bacteria > Pseudomonadati > Pseudomonadota > Gammaproteobacteria > Vibrionales > Vibrionaceae > Vibrio > Vibrio sp. 1S139. The sequence continues at coordinate 157,220 of NZ_JBGOOD010000003.1, read as the reverse complement.
TCACTGCTTAAGGTGATATTCGCGTCGGTCTTGAGTATTGCATCGAGGTTCATCATGGCTTTAGCACGGCGAGCACCTAGGAAAGCTTCAGCCCATTGGTGTTGATGCCTTGCAACGTAATCAGAGCCAACTTGGAAATCTGCAGTTACATCTAACTGGCGAAAGCGTGGCACATCTTCATCATTGATTAATTCGACATGGGTTAGGGTGTAGGGTTTGGTTGAACCTTGTTTGCGAATACTTTCTATCGCATCAAGAGATTCACGAACCGCTCCATCACCAATCGCATGAATGTGGGCGCTAAAGCCGATTTTCTCGAGCGCAGTTAACCATTCTTTCATTTGTTCTGGCGGAATATAGTTCAAGCCATTAGGAGACTGGGGTAGATAAGTATCTAAGTAGGGCGCGAGTGTTTTGGCGGTGCCATTGATAAAGATGCCATCACTGTACATTTTCACCTGATCGACAAGTAACAGATGGCTTTTATCGTCGGAATGCATTTTCTCAAAGACTTCTAATTGAGAAGACATCACCATCGATGGGTACACCCAAGGGCGTAGCGATACTCGCGCCGTTAAGTCTTGATTTTGCTCGGCCTCTAGCCAAACGTCATACCAACCTCGTTTCCAATACATGCGACCGTCGCCAATGGTGGTGATGCCGTGGGTTGCCGCTTCCTCAAGCCCGAACATTAAGCCTTGGTAGCTTTGCTCAAACAGTTCACTTTGGCTATTCCAAGCCATCTCCATCACTTGATCGCCAGCATTGTCTAGCAATATGCCATTGAGCTTGCTGCTGTCTTGGTCTTTTAAATAAACACCGCCTTGTGGGTCTGGAGATTGTTGGCTGATTCGAGCGATTTTTAGTGCTTTTGAGTTGACCCACATCGAGTGTGAAGTCTGCTCCATAAGCACCACGGGGCGATTAGGGAAGACACTGTCGATGATCTCTAGTGGCGTGTAGTCAGAGTCGCTATCGAGCGTCGCTTCCAAAGAAAAACCATAGCCCATAAGCCAACCTCTGCCATCGGTATCAGCATTGATCTTACACGCTTCTAAGTAGGGGATTTGCTCTTCTAACGTTGCTTCAGAGTCGAGTTCACAATTGCCACCCAGCTCTGAGGCGGCTTCAAACACATGGTTATGGTTATCAATAAATCCCGGAAGGACAAAGGCATTGTCTAAATCAATGACATCAGTGCTTTGCCCTTGAAAAGTTTGCGCCTGTGATTGGTTACCAATGAAGATGATCTTGCCTTTGTGGGTAACGATCGAGTCCGACTCACGATGCCCGTATATATCAGCATTGATAAAGATCTGGTCAGCACTTTGGTTATGAACAGATGTTTGCGCTTGAACTGGTGTTTGTGTTTGTGTTTGAACAATAGTGTTGGCTTGTGCAAGCACCGGCGCTACGGCCGATAAGCTTGTGAGTAATGCTATCCATGCAGTACGTGGCAGAGTGAGCTTGTTATTCATTATTATGTCTTCCATGTTCCACGGTTTAGTAAGTATAGAAAGCGAGTGGCGAGAATCATATCGTGAATTTTTAATAAAGTGTCCTTGGTTGCTCTCTTGTTTGAATGTAATTCCAGTGCCTTTTGAGGTGGTTGTGGGAATACAGCCCGTCAATAAAGGATTGCGAATCCATTCGCAGACTAAACAATTCACATAAGGTTCTGAATAAATTACAGTTAAGTGAGCTATAAAAATGGATTTAACGTATTACCAAGGATGTAAGTTTATGTTTTCAAGAGACTTACTCGCATTACTAATAAAAACAAGTCGAGGTTAGGATGAAAAAAATATTATTGCTGCTTAGCGTGATCTTATTGGGTGGTTGTGTTGGCATGCCCGAAACGGTAAAGCCTGTTCAACAGTTTGAGTTGGAACGATACCTAGGGAAATGGTACGAAGTGGCTCGTTTGGATCACTCGTTTGAGCGTGGCTTAGACAACATCAGCGCTGAATACAGCCTTCGTGATGATGGCGGCGTGAAGGTGATTAACCGTGGTTATTCGGCGGAAGAAGGTGAGTGGAACGAAGCGGAAGGAAAAGCGTACTTCGTTGAGGGCTCTGAACAAGGCTATTTGAAAGTGTCTTTCTTTGGCCCTTTCTACGGCGCTTATGTCGTGTTTGAATTAGACAAAGAGGGCTACCAATACGCGTTTGTTTCTGGGCCCGACACTGATTACTTATGGCTACTCGCAAGAACGCCTGAAGTCGCACCAGAAGTGATGGAGAAGTTTAAAGCCATGTCGAAAGAGCGTGGCTTCAATACCGATGAGCTGATCGTTGTGGAACATACCCAATAAACCGATCGCTGTTATTGCTGAGAGTGACTGATGATTGATAAGGCACAGAGGATGAATTTCTCTGTGCCTTTTTTATTCAAAGATAGAGCTACAATTAACGAGGCTGGTTGCCGTTCAAGAATAGCGCGACACATTCGCGAGTGTAGTGAAGTCTTTCTTCTTCAGATTCTCCGCTGTCGTGTCCGAAGAATCCCCAATACGCCGATTTGCCGTGAAACATCAGCAACAGTTGGCGTGCTGCAATGACTGGCGAGCTTGATGTCGACAGTGTGAGATCACCAGAGTCTATTTTCGACTGCAAATAATCAGCAAGTAACTTGGTGGTTTTCTGAGGCCCAGTTTCTAAATAGATAGAGGCGATCTCTGGATGCGTATTCGCTTGGCTAATGGCATTTTGAAAGGTTTGTCTAGATTGTTCATCAAGTAATAAATCCTGAAACTTCACACCAAATTTCACCAACTCATCACCCACCGCAGCATCCATATCAAAGGCTGCAGGGCTGAGTTCGCGTTCCGCACACTTGGTTTGCATGCAGGTTTCGAAAAGTTCGTCTTTGTTTTTAAAGTGAGAGTAGACCGTTTGCTTTGAAACGTTCGCTGCTTTTGCTATCTGATCCATATTGATCTTGAAGCCATACTCAGAGAAAAGTTGGCTGGCTGCGGTTAAGATCTGCGATCTCTTCTGTTCACTCTTGATGATTTTAGTCACGTGCTTGCTTCTCGTTACTTAGTGTTGTCTCGTTATCTAGTTTGTCTCGTTGCTTGGTGCCTGTTGGTGCTCAGTTCTATGTGTCTCGTTTTACGCTAAGCATTATGCTTTTTGTGATGGTTTTATCAATCATTAACGATGAAACTTATTTTTAACATAATCAAACTAGACAGTCTAGTTTGGTTTGGTTAGTCTAAAAAAAGAACATGATTGAGTACTGCATAGGAACAGTGAGTATGTATAAATTGATGAAGGGAAGTGCGGTGGCGTTGTCTCTATCGGCTTTTCTTGTTGGATGTGGCGAAAAGGAACAAGCCCAAGAGTCGGTTGATTCAACCGCTGAAACGGCTTCGAGCGTCCAAACCATTTTAACTGTAGAAACGATGGCCTTGGCGCTGTCTTCCTCTTATGCAGTGCAGCGTGAATATGTGGGTGTGGTTAAGGCGGGTCAGCAGGCCAATTTAGGTTTCGAGTTGGCCGGAAAAGTAAATGCGATTTTAGTGGATGTCGGTGACACAGTAACCGAAGGTCAACCGTTAATCCGGTTAGATACTCAATTGCTGCAGACTGAATCTAGCCAATTGAAAGCACAAGCCGAAGAAGTGAAAGCTCAACTGAGTCTTGTGGCCGCGAACTTAAAGCGTCAGCGCTCATTGAAAGCAAAAGGCTTCAGTGCTGAGGCGGAAATTGATTCGTTAACCAGTGAACAGCGCGTATTGCAGGCGAACTTGTTGCGCATCGATGCATCGGTAAAAGGCAACGAACTGAAATTGGTGAAGTCGACAGTGCTTGCGCCTTATTCTGGAACCATCGCGACGCGCTTTGTTTCGCTCGGAGATGTGGTGAATGTGGGTAATCCAACTCTTACACTGCTCGCTTCTGAGGGCAAAGAGGCCTTCATCGGTATTCCTGCTCACCAAATGCAAAAAGTCACCTCACTTTCTTCGCCTAACATCCGAGTTGGGAGAACAGATTATGCCGTGGAGCTATTGAATCCCGGCGCAATGGTCGACACCCAATCTCGCAGTGTCGGTTTGCGTTACCTATTCCCTGAACAATCATCGGTATTGGAAGGGCAACTTGCCTACCTTAAATTTGATGAGCAGATTGATGACTCAGGTTACTGGGTGCCATTAACGAGTTTGATTGATGGATTGCGCGGTGTGTGGAACATCTTTGTGATTGGTGAAGACAATAAGGTTGAACGTAGAAGTGTTCAGGTGTTGTTTGCCAACAATCAACAAGCGTACGTGAGTGGGGCGATTGAAGACGGTGAACAGGTCATCGCCAGTGGTTTACATCGCTTAGTTCCGGGCCAAATCGTGAAACCAGTCAGTGCGGCTGAGTAGGTAATAGTATGAAAATAATAGAGACTATTTCCAACACTCGACTGCTTATCTTGATGACCGCGCTGCTGATGGTGAGTGGTATTTCGGCGTTCATGACGTTGCCACGTGCAGAAGACCCAGTAATCATCAACCGTTACGCGAACATTACTACCAGTTTCCCCGGAGCCAGTGCCGAGCGTGTTGAAACCTTGGTAACAGAAGTTATCGAGAACAAGCTGCGCGAGCTGAGTGAAGTTAAACTCGTGAGCTCAACCTCAAGACCGGGCGTGTCTATTGTCACCTTAGAATTGAATGACACCATCACCGAGCCTGAGCCGGTTTGGTCTCAAGCTCGTGACAAACTGTCTGACATCGAATCCATTTTACCTGCGGGTTCTCATTCTCCCGATCTCGACAGTGACCATACCTATGCTTTCACAACCATCGCATCTCTAACTTGGTCTGGTGCAGGCGAGCCTGATAGGTTAACGCTGGGCCGTTATGCCAAAGAGCTCGCCAAGCGACTAAGAACTTTGTCGGGTACTGAATTCGTTGATGAATACGGGATGCCACAAGAAGAGATTCAAATCAGTTTACGTACGGCCGATGCCGCTGCTCTAGGGCGTTCAAGCGCCAATATCGCTGAATCGCTCGAAGGGGCAGACGCCAAGAACTCGGCGGGTGAACTGGTCAGTGCTTATTCTCGCTTTGGCTTAGAAATTAAATCTGAACTTGATTCCATTGAACGCATTAAGCAAGTGCCAATAGCCACTGATAGCAAAGGTCACATCATCCGTATGGAAGACATTGCTTCGGTGAAACGTGGTGAGAAAACCCCACAAGACCAGATTGCTATTGTTGATGGTGAGCCGGGTGTGATTGTCGCGGCAAGAATGCACCCTGATCTGCGAGTTGATAACTGGACGTCGCGAGCTAATGCTCTGATTGGTAAATTTGAGCAAGAGTTACCAAGTAACGTTAAGGTGACCGTGCTCTTTAATCAGCAAGGTTATACCGAAACTCGCTTAGACGATTTAGGCAAAAGCTTGATGATCGGTTTTGGTCTGATCTTGATTGTTCTGTTTGTCACTTTAGGCGTGCGTGCCGCGATCTTAGTGGCCATTTCTCTGCCGTTAACCTCATTATTGACCCTGTCGATCATGAAAATGACCGGTGTACCGATTAACCAAATGTCGGTGACAGGCCTAATTGTGGCGCTCGGTATCATGGTTGATAACGCGGTGGTGATGGTCGATACCATTCAAGCTTATCGCTTGAAAGGGCAACAGCGCGCTGAAGCGACCATGAATGCATTGAAGCATTTATGGGTGCCGTTATTAGGCTCAACCTTAACTACCGTGTTGGCGTTTGCCCCGATTATCTTGATGCCGGGTGCATCAGGTGAGTTCGTGGGGGGAATTGCGATTACCGTTTCTTTCTCATTGATCGGCTCTTACATTATCTCGCACACCTTAATCGCAGGCTTAGCGACTAAGCTACTGCCGAAACAACTCAGTGATGTCGACAAGAAAGGGCAGCACCATTGGTACATGACGGGTTTGAGAATCCCGGCTTTGACGCGCTGGTTCTCATCTTCTGTCCGCTTTGGTGTCACGCATCCAATCATCACGATTGCTTTGGTGTTGTTGGTTCCGTTTACCGGTTACTGGAGTATGTCTCAGCTGACTGAGCAATTCTTCCCGCCATCAGACCGAGACATGTTTGAGATTCAGGTTTACATGCCGCCGCAAGCGAGCATTTACGCCACTAAAAACACCTCTGAAAAAATTGACGATATCATTCATCGTTACCCTGAAGTGGAGCGTATCGATTGGCTAGTGGGCGCAAACTTCCCATCCTTCTATTACAACCTGCAAGCAAGGCAAAATAACGCGCCGTACTTCTCGCAAGCGATGGTGAAAACAGAGAACTTTGACCAAGCCAATGCGCTAATTCCACAGTTGCAAAAGGTGTTGGATGAAGAGGTGCCGGAAGCACAAATCTTGGTACGTAAGCTTAACCAAGGGCCTCCATTTACCGCGCCCGTTGAATTGCGAGTGTATGGTGAAAACCTCGATACGTTGAAAGCGATTGGTGAGGATGTGCGATTGATTTTGGCGGGTGTTCCTCATGTGACGCACACAAGGGAAACGCTGCAACCGGGTACGCCGAAGGTGTGGTTGAAGGTCGATGAAGACACCGCAAAGCTGAATGGTATTTCATTGAACCAGTTCGCAGGTATGCTGCAAACTACGTTGACAGGTCGTGAAAGTGGTTCTGTGATTGAAGGCAGTGAGTCGGTACCAATCCGTGTTCGTGTCGCGGATGATGCGCGTGAAAATCTAGCGCACTTAAGCAATATTCGTTTGCCAATCAGTTCTGATGTTTACTCGACGGGGATTAATGTTTCAACTCTGGCTGAGCTGGAATTGACGACCAGTCGCGGCGCGATTACCCGTCGTAACGGGCAGCGTGTGAATACCATTGAGGGCTACATTGAAGCGGGAGTCTTGCCTCAAACCGTGCTCAATGAATTCCAAAAACGCCTAGAAAGTTATCAGATGCCATCGGGTTACACGATTGGTTTTGGTGGTGAATCCGCTGAACGAGACAATTCAGTCAACAGCCTGATCTCGAATGTCGCCGTTGTGGTGGTATTGATGGTGTTGGTGATGGTGATGTCGTTCAACTCGTTCCGAATGAGTAGCATCATCTTCATGGTAGCAGGATTGGCTGGTGGACTAGGGCTGTTGTCGGTATGGATCTTCGGTTATCCGTTTGGCTTTACGGTGATCATCGCCATGCTCGGGATTGCGGGCTTAGCGATTAACGCTGCCATCGTGATTCTGACGGAATTGAAACTCGATGAACAAGCTTCATCCGGTAATGTCGATGCAGTCGTTGAGGCGGTGATGTCGTGTACTCGTCATATCAGCTCAACCACGATCACAACTGTTGGCGGCTTTATGCCACTGATTATTGCAGGTGGTGGTTTCTGGCCTCCGTTCGCGGTCGCGATTGTTGGCGGAACGGTATTAACCACGCTTATCTCGTTCTACTTTGTGCCGGTGGTTTATCACTTGATGACTCGAAATCAGCGAAAAACCATCGCGACTCAAGCGGCATAACTGTTTTTTAATTTAACTGCTTTTCAATTGCCCATAATCGAGCCGTATCTGGCTCGATTATGGTGTGGTTATTCTCGATAAATTCATCCCAATTCCTACCATTTTGTTGTGCTTTTCACCGCTATTACGCCCTCAATTAGTCAAATTATCCTTTCTGTTAGCCACAATATTCTTTCTGTTAGTCATTATATTCTTTCAATTCGTCACATTAGTGCATCGATGAATGCTTGATTATCTTGTTGGTGAATGAGTGGGTGTTTTGAATAATCTAACCAGTGAATACCTTGTAAATGGTATGTGAATTCACAATTTTGACGGGCGTCACACTTCTATTTATTCGCTCTTTCTAATGTACCTTGAACTTGCCCCGAGCTTTGGTGGTGAGCGAGTGTTTATCTACTTTTTCTAAATCCCTTGTCAGTACTGGTTCCATCTGTGTAGCACGCTATTGATGTGTGTCTTAATCGCTTACTGCTTCTTAGTTTTCGTCTTCATAAATGGAAGGTTAGTTTCCAAGTTTGTTTGGTGAGCTTTCAATTTCAACTCTTCATAATGCGCCAAATGTAACAATGTATTTCAAAGTGTAACAATTAAGTCATGTTTTCTGTGTGGTTTTAACCCAGCAGTAACGAACCTTATTGCATTGCTTTTTGAGATGCGGCGTTTCACATGCTCAACACATAAATATTCTAATGATCATGACAACCAGTACTCAGACGTTCGTTCTGAGGCTGGATAACCATCGAGAAAGTTAATGGAAGCTTCAAGATATAAACGCATTTTATCGAGGACAAATTTGTTGAAGATTGGTTTGCTGGGAACCGTTCTGATGCTCGAAGGATGTAACTCCGCATTGCTCGACCCAAAAGGTAGCGTTGGCGTTCAGGAAAAAGAGCTGATTATCACGGCTCTGTTGCTGATGTTGATTGTCGTCATCCCAGTGATTCTGATGACCATCTACTTTGCTTACCGATACCGCGAGAGCAATACCACGGAAGAGTATGCACCAGACTGGGCACACTCAACCAAGATCGAAGTGGTGGTATGGACGATTCCAATCATCATCATCGCGATTCTTGCCACCATCACTTGGCGAACAACACACGAACTAGAGCCTTCCAAGCCTCTGGAAAGTGATGTGCAACCTATGGTGATCGAAGTGGTCTCTCTGGACTGGAAGTGGCTGTTCATCTATCCGGAGCAAAACATTGCGACGGTTAACTATGTTGCGTTCCCGAAAGATGTACCGGTGACGTTTAAGCTGACTTCAGACAACATCATGAACGCGTTCTTTATCCCGCGTCTTGGTTCGCAGATCTACGCGATGCCGGGAATGGTGACCAAGCTGAACTTGATTGCTAACCATGAAGGTGACTTCAAAGGTTTTGCATCGAACTACAGTGGCAAAGGTTTCTCACAGATGAAATTCACTGCATCAGCGATGCCTGATCAAGTGGCATTTCTAAACTGGGTGGAAAAAGTGAAAGCAAGCCCTGATCGCATTGAAGATTGGGAGCAGTTCCGTTCATTGGCTGCGCCAAGTGTGGCTGAACCCGTCACTCTGTTCTCCAGTATCCCACCATTTTTATTCACCGATGTCGTGACCCAGCACCCTGGTTCAATGAACTGTTTGCCGGAAACCCAAGGATAATCGTCATGTTTGGAAGATTAACTCTAGACTCTATTCCCTACCACGAACCCATTATTTTGGTCACCTTAACCATGATTGCTTTGGTGGGTGCTTTAGTGGTGTACGCGGTCACTAAAGCCGGTAAGTGGCAATACCTCTGGAATGAATGGTTTACCTCTCTAGACCACAAAAAACTGGGCTTCATGTACATTGCGGTTGCGATGGTGATGTTGCATTCCCTTATCTGAATAACTTGAGCTTCTGGCTATTTGTGGTGGGTATTATCCTAACCAACATGTCGCTTGGCTTAGGTGAGTTTGGCCGTACGGGTTGGTTGGCGTATCCGCCGCTGTCTGGTATTGAGGCGAGCCCGGGAGTCGGGGTCGATTATTGGATATGGGCGCTGCAAATATCCGGAGTGGGTACTACGCTAACGGGTGTGAACTTCTTTGCGACCATTTTGCGCATGCGTACTCCCTCTATGCCAATGATGAAGATGCCAGTATTCACTTGGGCATCTCTGTGTGCCAACATCCTGATCATCATCTCTTTCCCAATCCTAACGGTAACCATCGCGCTTCTGACGTTGGATAGATACATCGGCACGCACTTCTTCACCAACGACCTTGGTGGCAACGTGATGATGTATGTGAACTTGATTTGGGCATGGGGACACCCTGAGGTGTACATCCTAATCTTGCCTATCTTCGGTGTGTTCTCTGAAGTGACTGCAACCTTCTCTCGCAAAAAACTGTTTGGTTATACCTCACTGGTATGGGCGACGGTGGCTATCACTATTTTAGCGTTTGTGGTTTGGCTGCATCACTTCTTTACCATGGGTTCAGGCGCCAATGTGAATGCCTTCTTTGGCATCGCAACCATGATTATCTCTATCCCGACCGGGGTTAAGATCTTCAACTGGCTGTTCACCATGTACAAAGGTCGTATCCGTTTCACAACACCTATGTTGTGGACAGTTGGCTTCCTTATCACCTTCACCGTTGGTGGTATGACGGGCGTGTTAATGGCAGTACCGGGTGCAGACTTCATTCTGCATAACTCAGTATTCCTGATTGCGCATTTCCACAACGTAATCATCGGTGGCGTAGTGTTCGGTTGTTTCGCTGCGATTGGTTACTGGTTCCCGAAAGCGACCGGTTTCACTTTGAACGAGCTTTGGGGCAAACGCGCGTTCTACTGCTGGATCATCGGCTTCTTGATGGCGTTCTTGCCGCTTTACGCTCTAGGTTTTATGGGCATGACGCGTCGTTTGAGCCAAGACATTAACCCTGAGTTCTTCCCACTATTGGCGGTTGCGGCTGCAGGTACGGGCGTGATTGCGATGGGTGTGGTGTGTCAGTTCGTTCAGATTTACGTGAGTGTTCGTGACCGCGACCAAAACCGAGATCTAACGGGTGACCCTTGGGGCGGACGTACATTCGAATGGGCGACATCGTCACCACCACCGTTCTATAACTTTGCAAAATTGCCTAAGGGCGATGAGATCGATTCGTTCTGGTATCAAAAGCAAAGTGGTGAGTTTGATCCAACTCAGGAAGAAGAATACGAACGTATTCACATGCCGAAGAACACACCGACAGGCATTTATGTGTCTGCATGGGCGTTGGCATTTGGCTTCGCAATGATCTGGTACATCTGGTGGCTAGCGGCTGCAAGCTTAGTAGGCATCGTGGTGACGTGTATTCAACACAGCTACAACGACGATGTGGACTACTACGTGGAAGTTGAAGAGATCAAAGCGATTGAAGCGGCTCGACGTGCACAGCTTGCAGAAGCGAAGAAACAGTCAGTGAAAGGCGACCATTCTGGTCGTGGTAACAGCGCTGACACTGATAACAACGACAAAAAAGATGACTTGGAGACGACGTATGCAAGCTAATACTCCGTCACACACTTATGATCTTGCACACTCGCATGATCATCACCACGAAGCTGCGGGGAATAAGTTGTTTGGCTTCTGGGTTTACTTGATGAGTGACTGTGTCCTGTTTGCCACGCTTTTCGCGACGTATGCCGTGCTTGAGAGTGGATCAATTGCAGGGCCGACAGGTAAAGACATCTTTGAACTGCCGTTCGTGTTTGTCGAAACCATGATGCTGCTGTTCAGTAGCATCACCTTTGGTTTTGGCATGATTGCAATGAAGCGAAAAGACGTGACCGGACTGAAGCGATGGATCAAAGTGACTTTCGTATTGGGCTTAGCCTTTATCTGTATGGAAGTGTATGAGTTCCACCACTTGATTGCAGAAGGTTATGGTCCTCAAGAGAGTGCGTTCCTTTCAGCGTTCTTTACCTTGGTTGGTACACACGGTTTGCACGTAACGTTCGGTCTTATCTGGATGGCGGTGGCGTATCACCAACTTTCAACCAAAGGCTTGAACGACAACATGTCGATGCGTTTCCAGTGCTTAAGTTTGTTCTGGCATTTCCTTGATATCGTTTGGATTTGTGTATTTACCATCGTGTACTTAATGGGGGTGATGTAATGGAACAGCATCTAGACAGCGGTGCAACGGATTACGTGAAAGGCTTTATTGCTTCACTAATTCTCACCATTATTCCGTTCTACATTGTGTGTGCACATGCGCTACCAAGTACGGAAACTTACGTGATCTTGTTCGGCTGTGCGCTGGTGCAAATCTTTGTCCACTTTAAGTACTTCTTGCACATGGAAGCGAAATCTCCCGATGGGCGTTGGAACTTGGTGTCATTGATGTTTACCGCCATTGTTGTATTGATTCTTATCGCTGGCTCGGTATGGATCATCTACAACATGAACGTCAACATGAAGTTGTAGGCTAGGTATGCTGAAAAGATATCTGTCTATCACCAAACCGGGCATCATTTTCGGCAACCTGATTTCTGTTGCGGCGGGGTTCTTCCTCGCCGCAAAAACAGAACCAGCCAATGCGATGTTGTTACTGACAACATTAGCGGGTGTGGGACTTGTGATTGCATCAGGTTGTGTGGTGAATAACATCTTTGATCGAGACATCGACCAAAAGATGAAGCGCACACAAAATCGAGAATTGGTTCAGGGCAACATCAATACGGACGTCGCGTTCGTTTATGCCTTGGTTTTACTGCTCTTAGGCACAGCGCTTCTGTTTCAGTTCGCTAATCCGATCTCTGCGGTCATGGTGTTGCTTGGCTATGTGTTTTACGTCTTTTTCTACACCATGTGGTACAAGCGTGCATCGGTGTACGGCACTTTAGTCGGCAGTATTTCGGGCGCAGTTCCGCCATTGGTGGGTTACTTGGCGGTGACTAATTACATCAGCCTTGAAGCGGTATTGTTGTTTGTGATGTTCTGTTTATGGCAAATGCCACACTCGTACGCGATCGCGATGTTCCGGATACAAGATTATCGAGATGCAGGCATTCCCGTGTTACCGGTGAAAGAGGGCGTCGACAAAGCACATAAACACATGAAAGCCTATGTGGTGGCGTTTGGCGCAGTCTCATTGGCGCTGTTCCTACTCGGAGACGCAGGTTATGAATACCTAGCTGTGTCGGCGGCAGTCTGTTTTATGTGGACTAAAGTGACGTTTCGTAAGGTTGATTGCCTCAACTACCTCCAGTGGTCAAAGACCGTCTTCAAGGTCTCTCTGCTGGTGGTAATGAGCATCAGTGGTGTGCTGGGGCTGGAGTTGATTCCGTTGCCTACGCTTTTTTGACTTAAGTTTGTCGTTGAACCCTCAATGTTCTGAAGTCCGAGGGTTTGACGACCTTTTATCTGTTCCGCTTTATTTTATCTGTTCTGCTTTAAGCTATTACCCTTCAAAAATATCACCAAGCCAATCTTCAAGCTGTTCTCGTTTATCTTGTGGGCCGTTGATGATCACTAAGCCGTTTAGTATCGCGTGATCCCAAGAGATGGTGCCAGTTGCTAGCGCATCGAACACATCGAGTTCCGTAATCAGTAAGAGATCTTCCTCGGTAGGCAAAGTATCTCTGCCTGACACATCGACACCTTTCTCAAACTTCACTTGGCTGTAATGACCTTTAATTGCTTCGAATAAATTGAACTCAATTTTGCTTGGGTGGGGTTTTGAAAGCGCAGCTTTGATGGCAAAGAGTCGAAAGTGATCTGGCTTATTGAGGTTGTTGAATTCATTGTCTTGTCTGGCTGTGATGACGTTGCCAAACACCTCTAGTGAACCGGGCTCTGTCACCAAACTAAACCCGGTATCTTGGTGAAGGCCACAGGCAAACGTGAGTGAAGAGGTGAGTGAAAGAATCAAAGCAAATCGTTTTAACATAATGGTTATCGAGACCTGTAAAAGGATTAAGAATCTGACGGCAGCAGCCGAACCTGACGATAAAAAAGGGACCACAAAGGGTCCCTGTATTTGTTTGTCGTCCATGTAACGGTCAGCGAATCGATTGATAGCTATTTAGCGAGATTGTTTGCTAAGTAGCTTTCGTCAAAGAGCCATCGTCGAAGATCTATCGCCAAAGAGTGACCGTTCGAGCTCGCTATTAGCGAACGATGAGCATGATCTCTTCTGGAGTCATTGCCTTATCGAAGTAGCTCATGAATTGACCGAAGCCTTTGATGTCGCCATTCGAGAACGTGAATGCACCAGACTGTAGGTTGGTACCAATCACTTGTTGAGCGTTTGGACCTGCAATCAAGATTTGGTTCAATACTGCACGAGTGGTGTCGATTTGAACGTCTGCGCCTTTCACTGCTTCTTCGTGTAACTGAGCAATACCGTTGCGAATTTCGATAGTGAATGCTTCGTTCGTATCAGAGAAGTTGTACGTTAGCATCATGTTCACGTCTAACGAGTTTTCTGCGATAAGCGTTGAAGTCATCATGTCGAAGATCTGCTTGCTTGGTAGTGCAGTAAGAACGTCAACAGAAGCGAAGCTGATCATGTTAGAGAAGTCACGTTTGTTCTCTAGTTCAGCCGCCGCGTTGAGCGCCCAGTTACGCCAGTTGATGTTCACTTGGTCTGCAGCCCATGCTTTGTAAGCTTGTGCTTTCATCTCACGAGCTTCCATATCTTGCTTGTTTACCGTGATTGGGTAAGAAAGAATTTCTGCTGCAAATGTGTAGTTCTCAGCCTTAATTGCTGCTTGTGCAGTCGTAAGGATGTTGTCACGACCGCCCATGATCTCTACGAATGCTTTAGCGCGTTGCTCGTAAGCCATTGGCTCTAGCTGCCATGGATCCGCTTCGAAGAAACCGTTGTAACCTACGTAAATCTGACGCACGGCGTGTGCAACAGTACCGTAGTGTTCACCTAACCAAGGGTGTTCTGCAAGGTGCTTAGGAAGTTTAACTACTTCAACTAGCTCGTCTGGCGTCATACCTTTGTTCATGTAACGGATAGTTTGATCATGAGTGTATTGAATCGCATCACGGTAAGCCGTTAGTACGTCAGCTACTGCTTCTTTACCTTCAACAGGACGACCGTGAGAGTTAATCATGATCTCAGTGTCGAACTTACGCATTACGTCGATGCCCTTGAACCACATTGATGGGTCACGGAATTTAGTACCACGGATGGTGTGAAGGTTAGGGAAGTTCTCACCTTGAAGTACTTCAGCCGCGTGCAGGATTTTCTGGTCTGGGAAGTAAACCACTAACTCATCTTTAGTTTCAGATGGCACGTTCTCGATGTGCATTTTCACGCCAGAAATTTCGATTTCGATGTGGCTTTGGCTTGGTACAAGCAGGTTTGGTTCGATGAACGAGATAGCACCTTGCATGAAGCGTGGACCAAGGCCGTCGTTTACTGTGCCGTGCTCGCCTTCTTCTACGTGCTTAGCACCTGTGTAAGAAGTACGGTGACCAAATAGAGTACCTAGGTTTGAAGACCAGTTAGCCACTGCAGCGGTTAGGCCTTCTTCAGCGATGATTTTTACTTCACCTGATGCCACTTCTTCGTCAGTCACCCACGCACGCACACCAGAGATGTGGTCGATGTGGTTGTGAGAATAAATGATTGCTTTAACCGGCTTGTCGGTGATTTGACGGAATTGCTCTTTAACCGATTGAGCCATTTCTACCGACTCGCCTGGATCAACAATGATGATGCCGTCCGTACCTTCAATCATGACGGGTGTATCTAGACCGAAACCGTAACCAAGATATACGTTGTCATCTACTTTGATGATTGCTTGGTCCATTTTACGACCATGCTTGGTGAGGATTGGGTGAACATGGTCAGACTCAGCAGTGTAAGCTAGAGAATCGCCTGTTTTAGAAACAACTTGAATACGTTCGCCTTTTCCCCAGAACATGTTTGATTTGTGTTCGAATAGAACCTCGCTCTTGTAGCGAGCATCAAGATCAATGTTTTGGTATTGCGCAGCATTTGATGTCTGAAGTTCTTGGCCTATTTTCGATGTCGCTTCTACAGTTGGCGTTGCAGATGCAAAACCAGAAGCAAGTAGAGTGCTCGCAATAGCAACAGGAAGCGCCATTTTTTTGAATGTATTAGTCATGGTAGTGACCTTATATTTGGATACAGGAATTGGATTTCTTGAGCCAAATGATAGAGGTGGGGGAGGTCGCTATCTACGCGCTAATAATATTTCAATCTATCGTTTTTTCGATGATTTGTTTGATAAACGATTGTATTGGCGATTAATTTTGATCTAAATCAATTAGTAAATGAGCTTGCAACAGATACAAAAATGCCCTGAAATTCAGGGCATTTGTTTTACAATTAGTCGCTAGTTCATGAGTGGCTGTGATACGAGTGAATAACAGCCAAATCATTGAATATTTAATTGCTTATCAAGAGCTAATCGTTTACCAAGAGCTTAATTGTTTACCAAGCACCTAGGTATGACTTGTATGATTGTAGGCGAACGGTTGCTGCGCCAATAACATCAATGAAGCCCCAGAAAGGATGTGGTTTTTCTGCTGAAATCCAAGCCGCGCCAGTTGAACCAATAGGGATGTTGTAACCTTCTGGTTCGATGATCTCAAGTACGATAGTACGACCTAAACCATTACCGTTTCTGACCACGTGTTGACCGACGCTTTGTGGCCCCTGAAGTGGAGAAATACTCGACTCTCCCGTACCGGCATTAAAGCTGTGTACTTTTGCTCGGAACACGTGGCCTGGGTATGCATCAACGAAGAACTCAGCGAAGTCTCCTACTTGAACATAGCCATAAGTTTGGTCTGAAATACGCATCTCAAGAAACTTTTTGCTGGTGTTGTAGAGGTGCATGTTACCCATGACAGAACCTTCAGCAATATTCACTATCGATACCTGACCATCAAACTCAGCTCTAATGGTCTTTTTCTCTTGCGCCCAATTTACTTTTTGTAAATCGGCTTTTAACGACACCAGTTCAGCATGCAGCACTCGAAGATCAGAGTCGTACTTTTCTACGTCACGCATATTGAAAATTTCAGGTGACGTTTCAGCACGCTCTAAGTCGCGATTCATTTGCTTGATCTCTTCTTCTTTCTGAACAATTGAAGATTCGATCTTTGCTTTGTCTGCGGCTGAGTCAATGTCGACGAGTGTGTAAATTACGTCGCCTTCTTTAACCATTTGGTTGTGTTCAACAAGCACTTGGTCGATCTGCTGGCCAAAGATCGGTGACATTACCGCGTGTGGTGCTTTCACTGTGGTTGAGTTGGTTAGATCAACGGGTGCCCACAAGCGAGAGATAACCGCTAATACCGCAAGAATCGTTACGCCGCCAATGGCAGCCCATGTGTAGTTCTTGAAGTTCTTCTTAAGTGCGCCTGTCGCAAACAGTGACCATACAATTAGGATGTATGGAATCATCATCTCTTTCATTATGCGACCTCTTTTCTGTAGCGGATGGTGTTGTTGGAGTCTTTTCTTCTGAAGCCTGTTCTTTTGAAGATTGCTCTACTGAAGACGGCTCTGTTACCGGTTGTTCAGGTGATACGTGGACTGCGGCTGTCTCTGTATTGGTCGCGTCTTGTTTAGGCTGAACACCACGGCGAATCACATCACTCAGTGATTGACCAATATGTTTCCAGTTCGCCAATGCGATAACCAATGCGATAACCCAGAATGTTTTGCTGATGAAGAGTCCGCAAAGTGACAGTGCAAACACGATTTGAACGTGAGCGCTTTTGTGCTCTTTTGCTTTATGCACACCCAGTTCATGCAACTGCCACATGCCGTAAACACCGGCTAAAACCACAGCAATGGTCACTGAGAACAAGTAACCAGAGAAGGACTCCATCTGGAAGAAGTTCATCATCATTTCATTGGGATGATTGTTGAATTGAGACATGTCGATGTCTTTAGAATGGATTGTGCCTAATGGTGCAAGAGCCCATGCTCCAGCAAACATCACTGCCATAAACAGGCAGAATTTAATCAAGACCATCACAACGGCCCAGATTTTCTGGAAAACGATTTTAATAAAGTTCATATCTCAACCTAAATAAGGAGAGAGAAAGTGCAGCCTTGGTACAAGACTTTTAGAAGACATCTGAAAGAGGTGTTGAACTCACGTAACCGTATAGACCTACTGAGTCAAAAGTACTAGATGACAATTAAAAATCGCTTTGACCACGTAGACAACGCATTCTCGCGAATAGAGTGTTAAAAACACCTGGCGAAATCATTCTTAAGTAACGTCTACCATTGATAGGTTCGTTTGCTGCATTGGGTTTTAAGGCCGTCTTCCGTGATGTGTGCAACACCATCATCTACACATTTTTAGGTTTTCTGTTTAGGTTAAGAATTGATTTGTTGGCGAAATAATAGGAAGTGTAACTGGTGCTATCTACGCATTATTGCGATATTGAATTATCGTAATTACGATGAATTGAGTGGTTGCTTAAACGTGAGGTGGGTTTATTTGAACAGGCTCAAACTCGGCTTATAAAATATGTCTATTTAATTAGCCTGGATCATAGAAGTGGCTATAAAAGTATCAATAAGGCAGGACGGAAATATTGAATACTCCGACCAGTCTAGGGTGAGTTTGGGTGAATTAAGCGTTACTGGCACAGCGAAGAGATTTAGATTCCAATCTGGCGAATGTGGCAGCTATTCGAAAGAGTGAGTTGTTCTGACATTTTTGCTCTTTACCATATGATGCTTCCTTCTCAGTTTTGTTTTCTCAATGAGCATCCGTTGTTTCATTCTATCGCTTTTACGATAAGATAATTAAATCTATCGCCAAATGAGCACTGAATCATGAGTAATGACATTCCGAATTTTAACTTATTGGCTGTGTTTTCAGCGGTGATGGAGCAGGGCAGTTTGAGTAAGGCTGCCGATCATTTGAATACCAATCAATCGACGATCAGCACTGCGCTCGGCCGACTGAAAAATGAAATTGGCCAAGAGTTGTTTGTGCGCAGTGGGCGAGGGGTTGTGCCTACTGCTTACTCGCAAAGCTTGTATGAGCAAATCAAAGCGCCAATACACGAGCTCAACGGCGTGTTTCAAGGTATGGCTGGGTTTGATGAAGCGAGTACAGAGCGCAGGTTTGTGGCTTCGGTTCCCGAACATTTAAAGTGGATGTTGCTCGATCGATTTTCTCAGTTATCTAACCAAGGCTTATCTCTTGAGGTGTATGACCAACCAGATAGTGATGATCAAGTCCATGAGGATCTATTAACTCAGAAGTTTGATTTGATGATCGACATTGTGTTGCCTGAGCATTCAAGCATGATGAGCGAAAAGCTCTACGACAGTGAGTTTGTGATTGTTTGCCGAAATGGGCACCCTAGGATCAAAGGTGAGATCACCGAGGCGCAATATCTCAGTGAGCAACATGCGGTTTTAGCCAGAACACGTCGCCAAGTAAGAAGTTTGACTCACTACACTTCGTTAGACTTATCCTCGCGTAAAATTGTAATTCACGGCAGCTCTATGGCCAGTAACCTAATGCTGTGTAGCCAGACTGATTACATCACTGTTGTGCCGCTTTCTATGGCGAACCAGTATCAGGAACGTCTTGGGTTACAGTTGTTCAAACCGCCTTTCGATTATCAGCCTATCTCTCATTACCTCATTTGGTTGAAAAAACAGAACACCGATCCGGCACATAAGTGGTTGAGAGAGCAGATCATCAATACGACTAATGACATGTCTAAATCACTAAACAGTTGGCGCTCCGCTTTCTGATCGTCGCCCTATCTTTTGTTTGCCAAATATCTTCTTAACAAATCACTTGTATTAAGTGAGTTATAATAAAAAATTATCACAATGAGAATTTATGATAATTTCATTTATTTGCTGTCAGCTCGTATATTAACCCTAACAAAGAAGTGGGTAACCTCCACTCACGATTATATCGGCTCAGGTTGCTGGGCTAAAAAGGGCGAAATATGAAATTCCTACACACAATGATCCGAGTTACTGATTTAGACAAGTCTATCGAGTTCTACACCAGGGTATTGGGAATGAAGGAACTTGAACGCCACGAAAACAAAGAGTACCGCTACACATTGGTTTTTGTTGGCTATGAGCAAGGCGGCACGACTATCGAGCTAACGTACAACTGGGATACGAATGAGTACGAGATGGGCAGCGCGTTTGGTCATCTGGCATTGGGTGTAGAAGATATTTACGCAGCATGTGACAAAATCAAATCGCTAGGTGGCAACGTCACTCGCGAAGCGGGTCCAGTGAAAGGCGGCTCAACTCATATCGCTTTTATTACTGACCCAGACGGCTACCAAATCGAACTGATTCAACTAGGTTAATCGAGGATATAACAATGACAAACGCACTATTTCAACCAATTCAACTTGGTAATATCGAGCTTAAAAACCGTATTGTTATGCCACCGATGACGCGTTCTCGCGCAACGCAACCTGGTAATTCAGCAAACGATATGATGGCGGCTTACTACGCTCAGCGTGCTTCTGCAGGTTTGATTATTGCTGAAGGCACACAAATTTCACCTATGGGTCAAGGCTATGCTTGGACTCCGGGTATCTATTCTGATGAGCAGATCGCTGGTTGGAAAAAAGTGACTGATGCCGTACATGAAAAAGAGGGCGTTATCTTCGCTCAACTTTGGCATGTAGGCCGTGTAACACACCCAGACAACATTGGTGGTGAACAGCCAATCTCGTCTTCTGCACTTAAAGCACAAAACGTAAAGGTATTCATCGATAACGGTACTGATGAACCGGGCTTTGTTGATGTGGTTGAACCTCGTGAAATGACGAAACAAGACATCAAAGAGGTGGTTGAACAGTATCGCCAAGCGGCTTTGAATGCGGTTGAAGCAGGCTTTGATGGTATCGAACTTCACGCAGCGAATGGTTACTTAATCAACCAATTCATCGATTCTGAAGCAAACAACCGCACTGACGAATACGGTGGTTCAATTGAAAACCGTTTACGTTTCCTAGGCGAAGTGGTTGAAGCTATGGTTGAAGCGATTGGTGCTGACCGTGTTGGTGTACGCCTTGCTCCGTTCACATCGTTGAATGGTACGGTTGACGCTACACCAGTAGAGACTTACACAGCGGCGGCAGCACTACTTAACCTATACAAAATTGTTTACCTACACATTGCAGAAGTTGATTGGGACGATGCACCTGAAACGCCAAAAGCATTTAAAGCAGCAGTTCGTGAAGCCTACGAGGGTGTCCTTATTTATGCGGGTAAATACGATAGCGAGCGTGGCGAAAAAGCCGTTGCTGAAGGCGTAACTGACATGGTTGGTTTTGGTCGTCCATTCGTTGCGAACCCAGATTTACCAGCTCGTATTCAAAATGGTTACCCACTTGCAGCGCACGATCCAAACACATTGTTCGGTGGTGCTGAAAAAGGTTTAACGGATTACCCAGAATACGCAGGCTAAAAACAGCTGCCTGAAGCAGAGTATTGAGATAGTATCTCGATCCTGTTGAATGTTTATAAAAAGCAACCTTGCAGAGTCGGGTTGCTTTTTTTGTTATTGGACTAAGTAAAATGATGAACGTGAAAGCGATGCGCGGAGAGCTTTACCTTCTATTTGCCACCCTGCTAGCTGGGGTGGGATGGATTGCATCTAAGCTGGTGGTATTAGAAATGCCTGGGCCAGTGTTCATTGGTGTGCGATTCCTCGTCGCGAGTCTTATTCTTCTGCCATTTTGTATTCACCATATTCGTAAGCTTTCGTTTAAGCAGATTCTGTCTCTTTGCGGCGTGGGTTTGTTGTTGTCTGCCTCATTGCAGGTATGGGTGTTTGCAGTTTCGGTGACTGAAAGCTTGTCGGAAGGGGCATTCATCATGAGCTTAGCCATGATCATTGCACCGTTTGTGTCTTGGATTTTGTTTCGAGTTAAGCCTAATCGCGCGTTTTGGATGTCTTTCCCGATCGCGATTATTGGCATGCTGTTGCTGACTTTGGGTAACGGCTGGCATGTTGAGCAGAGTCAGATTTATTTCTTACTAGCATCGATGTTGTTGTCTGTTCACTTTGTGATGAACAAGCGTGTGATTACCAATATCAAGCCTATCGCATCAATCTGTGTGCAACTGTTTGTGGTGGGTGTGAGTGGTTTAGCCTTTGCTTCTATGACAGCTCAGCCGGAGTTCGAAATCACCAAAACCTTAGTCTTCTGGTTTATTGTCTCTGCGGTGATCGCAACGTCTATTCGTTACTTGCTACAAACGGTCGGTCAGCACTCCGTGAACATGGAAGTGGCGGCATTGATCATGATTCTTGAGCCTGTGTGGACGCTGCTGTTAAGTGTGAGTGTGCTTGGCGAAAGTGTAGAGATGCAGAAGTTGCTCGGTGGGGCGGTGATCATTGCTTCACTATTTTGCTATATCAAATGGTCGAGACGAAAATAAAACACTCGGCGCAAGGCCGAGTGTGGGTTGTTCTTCAAGTGCTTTTCTGAGCTTTATCAGGCGAGTGTTGAACAAGACTTGTCGAGTGCAGAGCAAGGGTTAAATTCTGCGAATAAGACGTGCAAAGGGTGTCACCGTACTTATCGTTCTCGCTGGTAACTATTCTAACAACGAGCTTTGAATACAGGTGGTAAAGTCGAACCCTTACCACCATAGTCCTATCGCACAGCCTTCTTTTCTTTATGCCATCAATTCGAATGCACTAGGGGCGGGAAAGGACGTGAATGAATTAGTCGCGAATAGTGACTTTTGTAATCACAATATCTTCGCAAGGCACATCTTCGTGTCCCCAGCGAATGGTTGTTGGTGCTTTCGCAATTTTGTTTACCACATCCATACCTGCTGAAACCTTACCGAATACCGCGTAACCCCAGCCAGCATTGGTTGTTGAGGTGTGATCTAGGAAATCGTTGTCATCAAGGTTGATGAAGAACTGCGCCGTTGCAGAATGTGGTGCATCAGTCCGAGCCATTGCCACAGAACCAATCACATTCTTCAAGCCACGGTTTGCTTCGTTGACGATTGGGGCACGAGTTGGTTTTTCTGTCATGTCGATAGTGTGACCACCACCTTGAATCATGAAACCTTCAATAACACGGTGAAATGTCGTGCCTTCGTAGAAACCGTCTTGGCAGTATTTAAGGAAGTTTTTCGACGTTACTGGCGCTTTTTCAAGGTTCAGTTCAATCTCGATATCGCCAAAGTTGGTGGTGAAAGTAATCATAGGGTTACCTAAAGTTGAAGTTTTACTGAGTCGTAATGACGAAAGTGGGTTGCAGTATAGGGAAAATAACAGCAGATACTAGTGATGGTTTTATTGTGGTTGAATTCTCATCAACCACCAAAATCACGCCTGATATTGTTTAAGGAACATCTCGACACTTGAAGTAATGATCACTTGTTTGTGCGCAGCATCCGGTGACGGCACATGACCAATGATTTGCGGCCAAAACGCAAAAGACTTAAGCAGACCAATGAACTGCGTGGAGGCGAATTGTGGGTCTAGTTCTACTAAACGACCGTCTGCCAACGCGGCTTTAACCCAGGTTGTAAGTCCACTTTCTGCTTGGGAATATTTTTCCATCGCTTGATGCGCCAGTTCGGCGTTATGGAAATACTCTGAGAACAACACGCGTGACAGGTCGATGAAGCCTTCAGACTCAAGTAACTCAAGCTCTTGATTGGCTATCGACGAAAGCTGTTCTTCAAGTGGCAGTTCTGCTTGATAAGGGAAATGCGTCGCGGCCAGAGTTTTGCTCCAAATGCTGTCCAGAATCTCATCTAAAAGCAGCTCTTTGCTGGCAAAGTGATTGTATACGGTTCGCTTTGATACTTCTGCGCGGCTCGATATTTTATCCATGCTGGTGGCCTTGTAGCCATGCTCAGTAAACTCTGCGATAGCAGCGGCAACGATCGATTCACGTTTTCTTTGGCTCAGCGTTTTTTTTACAGTCATCGGGATACTACTCAATATGTCGCGGTTAGCATTACATACGCTAATTTTACACCAGTAAGTTTACTTTTAGAACACCAATCCGCGTATTGGTAATTCGGTCGATAGCAACTGAATCGCTTTGCAATGCACTGTGGGTATCATAGAATCGAAAGTGTATTCGAATTTTATTGATATCAACGGAAGAGAATAAACAATCAATGAGTAGTATTTTAGAGTGTATTCGTACAGTTGGACGAGGAGAAAGAGGGCGTAAGCCTTTATCGTTCGAACAAGCCTACCGCATCATGGATGAGTATTTAAGCGGAGAAGTCGGTGACGACCAAATGGCTATGCTACTGATGCTGATTCGTGTGCAGAATGAAACCAATGAAGAGATCGCTGGCTTTGTAAAAGCGTTTCAATCTCGAGTGCCAGATTTAGGCGCCGATATTGATTGGCCGTGTTACGCGGGTAAACGTAACGATAACGCCAGTGGCAAGCCTTGGAACTTGTTGGCAGCAAAAATACTCGCTGACAATGGTTATAAAGTGTTAATGCATGGCTATATGGATAAGCTGAGCGGTAGGACGCACGTTGAAAGCCATTTGCAAGATGTCAGTGTGCAAAGTGCTGAGAACCCTGAACATGCTAAGTCGATTCTTGAACAAGACGGCATTGCTTATTTACCGCTAGCTAACTTTGCGCCCGAAGCACAAACCATGATTGGTTGGAAACACCGCTACGGTTTGAGAACACCAATTAACACGGTAGTTCGAGCATTGAATCCTGGTGGTGGCCGTTTAGGTCTGCGTGGCAGTTTCCATCCTGGCTTCCCACAACTTCATGCGGAAGTTGAGCATGTTATTGGCAATAAATCCCACTCGGTGATTTCATTCAAAGGGATGAACGGTGAGTCGGAATATAATCCTAAAGTTAGCCAAACGGTGTGGATGAGCTCTCCTGACAAAGTCGAATCGTTCTACTGGGAAGAGATGATGAACCTAGAGCTGCCACTTCCTAGTCAATGTGTACTTGGCACATCGGCTGAAGAGATGGCGCTAATGGCGAATACCGTTGTCGACAGCATGACAGCTATTCTCTTTGCAGAAACGCACGATAAAACTGAGGCATACCAGAAAGCGGTGCGCCTGTGGCATGAGTATTGTGCGCGTTAGATGGTGGTTTGTAATCAATGAGAGAAGGTCAGCGAGCGCTGGCCTTTTTTATGCTTAATTTCTAGTAATGGCTTTTCGTACGTGCCCAAACAATAGAGCTACTTCACTCGCATCAAGCGATGCATTTTGTCTTCGAACTGAATCTCAATCACCTGTGAGATTTTCATCTTATCAACACGATCAAGCATTCTTGCTTGGTAATCACGTTTTTTCATCCACTCTAGCGGTTCTTTAAAGCCATCTTCATTAATCACAAACGACTGATCGGTAATAGAGTCTTCAAAGATATGAACCACCCAAATGCGTGATTGGAAATCCAATAACTCACTAAAGTAGCTTTTTAACTTAGATAAGGAATTCGTTAGATACGTTTTAGGTGAGGTTTGAGAAGACATAGTAAACCGTATTGGGACAATGAAAATCGGCAATGGCGCCGTATGATCATTATAGCCTTTACCCGTTAGGCTTGTCAGGTCGAATTCGGCAGCCATTCACGGCTATTGCGCTTGCTAATGCTACTATGGCTGCCAGTTAGAGATTAACCAAATCAGTGTCGGATTCACTATTTAACGAATAGGCCGAAGTCGATCTCTTGTTCTCTTTGATATTTCACCAGCTTCACTTTTAGGTCGTGTTTTGCTGCTAAATCAATGGCTAAGCATGACATGCGTTTTATCTCATCAACGCAGCTTGATATCAGCGGTTTTTCTTGATTATCGATAGTGGCGATGAGTGTGTTTTCTGTGCCGTCGTTACCTGCGTAAATATACGCGTACATGTTGTTGTCGTGTTGCATAAACTTCCTAAAACGGGATTTCTAATTATTAGTGAGGTGAAGATTACAGGGTTTATTTACGCAGGCTAGCTCGGCTAAGTAAGGTTAAGCAAGGGAAAGTAAGGCTTTGTAAGGGCTCTTTTTTTTCTTTTTTCTGGCGTTCGAAAACGTGCTCAACCCTTTGTTTGTCTCACTTTTTTGTCTTGTTAGGTTTTGCCTATCAATAAAATTGTTGAAATCCATTTAGTAAAATCAAGATTTTAGACAACAATTAACTTAACAAGATAGAAAATATATGACGCAAAGTATTTAGGGAGAACGCAATGCATTCTATTAAAGTGAAAGATTACATGACGCAGCAGGTTGTGACATTTACTCCTGATATGCCGTTAAGTCTAGCGTTAGACAAAGTGATGCGTAGCCACCATATGGGTGGGCCCGTAATCGATGATAACGAACAAGTGATTGGCTTCCTTTCAGAGCAGGATTTACTCGAGAAACTTGTGAAGGTCAGTTACTTCTGCCAAGACACACACCTTGTGGGTGACTGTATGTACCAAGAAGTGCTGTCGGTGTCACCTGACTTATCCATTATTGAATTGGCGGACATGATGCAGGTTGGAAAACCTAAAGCATACCCTGTGATCGATAATCGAAAACTGGTGGGTATTATCACCAGAACTGATGTTTTGAGAGCAATTGGCAAGAACTTGGAAGAATGCTTCAAACATCAGGTATAGTAGCGTGTTAAGAACGATTATTTTTCTCAATACTCTCAATTGAAAAAAGGCGCACTAGCGCCTTTTTTCTGTATAGCGCTTTTCTTGGTCGATCCTTTCTTTTTGGATCCCTAGCCAGTTGAACAGTTGATTAGGCTTTAGCTCTTGGGTATTCCAACTTTTGGAGGTTTCATGTCAAATCAAACGGCAAAGTTTGTTGAAGGTTCAACGATGCGCCACATATTGGTGATGTCGGGGGCTGGCTCTGTCGGTTTGATGGCGTTATTTGTGGTCGATCTGCTCGACATGCTGTTTATCAGTATGCTCGGACAGGTTGAATTGGCTGCTGCGGTAGGCTTTGCAGGTACGCTGACTTTCTTTTCTACCTCCGTTTCTATCGGTACTTCCATTGCCATGGGCGCATTAGTGTCCAAAGCCATCGGCTCCAAGAATCAAGAGCACGCTCGAAATCTAAGCACCAGTATCATGCTGACTGCGTTTGTTATCAGTTCAACCATAACTGCAATCATGTTCGCTTATATTCCAGAGCTGCTAGCCGCGATAGGCGCCAAAGGCATTGCAGCCGAACGCGCTCAAGCTTACCTACAGATTTTGCTACCTAGTGGTCCATTTTTGGCGTTAGCGATGGCAGCGGGTGCGGGCTTAAGAGCGGCAGGTGATGCTAAGCGTTCGATGTGGGCAACTTTGTCTGGCGGCATTGTTAACGCGATTCTCGATCCTCTGTTTATTTTTGGTTTTGGTTGGAACATCGAAGGGGCGGCTATCGCTTCGGTTGTCGCTCGTTTCTCGGTGCTATTCTTTTCGCTTTATCCTCTTATTCGCAGCCATCAGCTGGTAGCTCCGCCTTCTTTTGTGCAATGGCGCATTAATATTCGACCAATATTGGCGATTGCGCTGCCTGCGATTATCACCAATACCGCAACGCCTATCGGTAATGCGATTGTAACAACGGGTATCGCACAATATGGTGAGGATTTTGTCGCGGGCTTTGCCGTGATAGGTCGTCTGACGCCAGTTTGTTTTGCGGTTATCTTTGCCTTGTCTGGCGCTGTGGGGCCAATCATTGGTCAGAACTTTGGTGCTGAACGCATGGACCGAGTAAAAGAAACACTCAATAACTCATTGCTGGTTACTACGGCATACACCATCGCTGTTTGTATTCTGTTGTACTTCGTTCAAGGTTATGTCATTCAAGGCTTTAGCTTACAAGGTGATGCAGCAATCATTGTGGCGGCTTTCTGTACCTATGTGGCGTTAACCTTCACCTTTAACGGTGCACTATTTGTTGCCAACACGTCTTTCAACAACCTAG
Source organism: Vibrio sp. 1S139 (assembly GCF_041439475.1). Lineage (NCBI taxonomy): Bacteria > Pseudomonadati > Pseudomonadota > Gammaproteobacteria > Vibrionales > Vibrionaceae > Vibrio > Vibrio sp. 1S139. The sequence continues at coordinate 129,826 of NZ_JBGOOD010000003.1, read as the reverse complement.
GTAAACCGCTTTACTCGACAGCATTGAATTTGGGTAAAGCGACGTTAGGTACTCTGCCGTTCGTATATCTAGGTTCGCAATGGTATGGCGCTTTGGGTGTTCTCTATGGTCAAGCTTTGGGTAATGTTTTGTTCGGAATTTTAGGTATCTTGGTGCTTCGACATCATATCGCTGAACTGATGCAAGGATCTCAAGTTGATCCAGTGGAAGATGATGTGTCGATTGTCAGCTTGAACACTCAGCCATTCTGTTCACACGATGCGGTTCTTATTGATGATGTATCCGCTAACCGTGAAGAGTGTGCGGAGCTTAAATCTCAGTAAGCCATCGGCGCTGGCATAATATTTTTGTTTTCTTGAAAACTTCTTCTTGACCTTGGAGTAGCCTCCAAGGTTTATACTTTTGATGAACTTAAGGTTCTGTTGCTCGTAAGTTAGCAACAACCTCAAGGCTTTTGAGTATTAAGGAGATACATTATGTGCGCAAAACATGCAGCGTGCCGCTCAGCAAAAGTGGACGTTCAACCTCAAGCGGCAGGAGCAAGTTGCTCTAGCCCTAAAATTTCAAGCATCACAGCAGCAGGCACTTCATCTGGTTGTTGTAGCTCTTCTGCTGCTCCGTCATCGTCTGGAGATGATTGTTGTAGCTCGTCGGACAGTGGAGAAGAAGACAGTCAGTCCTCAACTTTATCTCTCGATGCCAAATTTTCGAAAAGTTGGCTGGTTGCCGGAATGGACTGCCCAGCTTGTGCAAGAAAAATAGAAAACGCGATCAGCAATATTGACGGTGTTATTCAAGCGAAGGTTCTCTTTGCTACCGAAAAGCTGGTTGTGAAATTCGATAATGAAAGCCTTGCTGACACCATTGAACAGGTCTCTATCAAAACGGGTTTCCCTCTTACGGAAGTCGGTTCAAAGAAAGAAAAACAACAACCTGAGACTTTTTGGCAAGCTTATATCCAACCTAATTTACAGATTATCGCGATTGCAGCGGCAATGCTGTTTGCGGCGCTTGTAAAAATCACCTCACCTCAATTAAGTGAAGGCTTGTTTACGGTAACTTGTCTGCTTGGTTTATATCCGGTGGCGAAGAAAGCGGTTCAGCTGGCGCGTTCAGGTACACCGTTTGCTATTGAAACCTTAATGAGTGTTGCCGCGCTGGGTGCTTTGTACCTTGGCGAAACTGCGGAAGCAGCGATGGTTCTATTGTTGTTCTTGATTGGTGAGCGCTTAGAAGCGTTTGCTTCATCAAGAGCAAGAAGTGGCGTTCAAGCGCTAATGGCATTGGTACCAGAAAACTCGACTAAGATCATCAACGGCGAGCGTGTAGAAGTAGCAGTCAGTGAACTGGTTCCAGGTGATGTGATTGAAGTGGCCGCGGGCTCTCGTTTACCTGCTGACGGCCAATTGATTACAGACGCGGCAAGCTTTGATGAAAGTGCGTTAACCGGTGAATCTGTTCCTGTTGAACACATCGAAGGCAATAGCATCATGGCTGGCGCTGTGGTGGTCGATAAAGTGGTTCGTATCACCATCACTTCAAAACAGGGTGAGAACGCGATCGATCGCATTCTTCATCTGATTGAAGAAGCAGAGTCTCGTAAAGCACCACTAGAGCGATTCCTCGATAAGTTCAGCCGTTGGTACACACCGTTAATGATGGTAGTGGCTCTGTTGGTCATCATCACACCACCATTGTTGTTTGCGCAGCCATGGGAAACATGGGTTTACCGTGGCCTAGCGCTATTGTTGATTGCTTGTCCGTGTGCCTTGGTTATCTCGACTCCTGCAGCGATTACCTCTGGCTTAGCAGCAGCAGCGAAACGTGGCGCGCTCATTAAAGGCGGCGCAGCGCTAGAGCAGCTTGGTAAAATCCAAACCATCGCCTTCGATAAGACAGGCACACTGACCGAAGGTAAGCCTCAGGTTACGGATATTCAACCTCTATCGGGGTGGCAACAAGACGCGATGCTGCGTGTGGTTGGGGCGATTGAAGTTGGCTCTACTCACCCGTTGGCGCAGTCACTTGTCGCTAAAGTAAAAGACCTGAATATTGAGATTCCTGAATCACACAACAAGAAAGCGTTGATTGGTAGTGGTGTTGAAGGGGATGTTGATGGTGTTAAGTATCAGGTTCTGTCACCGTCTAAAGTCACGTTCGAACTTGGTGCCGATGTGGTTTCTCAGGTAGAAGCATTAGAAGGTGAGGGCAAGACGGTTGTGGTTGCTCTTGAGGTTAAAGATCAAGAAGAATCAACAGAGCAAGCTACGACGGTGATTGGTCTGATTGCTTGGCAAGATACGTTACGCAGTGACGCTAAGCTTGCGATTGAACGACTTAATGAATTAGGTATTCAATCTATCATGTTGACCGGCGATAATCCGCGCAGTGCAGCAGCGATCAGTAGCAAGATTGGTATGCAGTACAAGGCAAGCCTATTGCCAAGCGACAAGGTATCTTACGTTGAGGAGTTATCTCAACAGTCGCACGTGGCGATGGTCGGTGATGGCATTAATGATGCACCAGCAATGAAAACGGCGAATGTCGGCATCGCAATGGGTGGTGGTACGGATGTCGCTTTGGAAACGGCGGATTCAGCACTGACTCATAACCGTTTAACTGAGCTGCCAGCGATGATTGAACTGTCGCAAGCGACCATGAACAACATCCGTCAAAACGTAGCCCTTGCGCTTGGTTTGAAGGTCGTATTCTTGGTGACAAGCTTGTTAGGTATTACCGGTTTGTGGGTGGCAGTTTTAGCGGATAGTGGTGCAACTGCATTGGTGACATTGAACGCATTGCGTCTGCTTCGATTTAAATCTAAAGCGGACTAAATCGAGCTCACCGACATAGAGCATTCTTAATATAAAAGCGCCTTTAGCGGTAATACGTTAAAGGCGCTTTTTGTCTCATTAGTATGCAACATAGACGTGCGGATTGCTTATTTTTGTGATGCCAATCGGTTTTTTGTGAAACTTGAATTATTGTTGCGATCATTCATGTGACATGTGTCACTTCATTTTGTAATGAGCTTGGTTAGAGTGTATTCGTACCCCACGAATTTACTATGAGCTTAAATAAGGGTAAAAAGCCCAATAAGCCAAAAGGAGCGAACTATGTCTCAAGCTGTTTTCCACTTAGGTGTTACTGAAGCAGATCTTAACGGTGCTACTCTTGCGATCATCCCTGGTGATCCTGCTCGTGTGCAAAAAATTGCAGAAGAGATGGAGAACCCAGTATTCCTTGCTAGTCACCGTGAATACACGCTTTACCGCGCAGAGCTAGACGGCAAACCAGTTGTTGTATGTTCAACAGGTATTGGTGGTCCATCGACTTCTATCGCAGTTGAAGAGCTTGCTCAACTTGGTGTTCGCACTTTCCTACGTGTTGGTACGACTGGTGCTATCCAACCTCACGTAAACGTGGGTGACATGATTGTTTCTACAGGTTCTGTTCGTCTAGACGGCGCTAGCCTACACTTTGCTCCTATGGAGTTCCCAGCAGTGGCTGACTTTGAAGTTGCAACAGCAATGAAAGCGGCAGTTGATGAATCAGGTGCAACAGTTCACATGGGCGTAACGGCATCAAGCGATACGTTCTACCCAGGTCAAGAGCGTTACGACACGTTCTCTGGTCGCGTTGTTAAGCGCTTCCAAGGCTCTATGCAAGAATGGCAAGACATGGGCGTTCTAAACTTCGAGATGGAATCTGCAACACTGCTAACTATGTGTGCAAGTTCTGGTCTGAAAGCAGGTTGTGTTGCTGGTGTAATCATCAACCGTACTCAAAAAGAGACGCCTGATCACGACACTCTAAAAGTAACAGAAGCACGTTCAATCAAAGTGGTTGTAGAAGCCGCTCGTAAAATGCTTTAAGTCTTAAAGTGCTCTGAGTTTTAGAGAGCATTAAGTCTTCAAGTGACATTAAATTTTGAAAATGGCCGCATCGTATGATGCGGCCATTTTTTTGTGCCGTCTGAAAGTAATCAATAGAGAAAACAGACAACAAAAAAGGCGAGTGATTTAATCGTCATTCGCCTTTTTAACAATCTGCTTAAGAGCATTGAGCTCTCATGAGTTTATTGGTTTTTAGTACTCTAGATCTTCACTGCCACCCGCAGCCGTAAACCATGCCGTTAGGTGTGTTTTAAGATCTTTCAATTCGTCAGGGCCAATCAATGCAAGGCCAAGATCTTCAGCTCGTGTGATGTCGTTATGGCGAAGAGGGCGGAAGCTCACTAACATTGCACGTGCTTGTAGGCCACCTAGCAGGTCTCTAAGCGATTCCAGTTTGTACAAGGTGTCATCACCATCATCACGCATGCCTTTGGTCTTACATTCGATGATGTGCAGCTTATTGTTCACCACAGAGGCAACATCAAGCTCGTTTCGAACCTCACGCTCACCCAGTTGACGGTATACCTGAACATTCAAAGAACGGTCTTGAATGGTCGGCATGTCATCTTGGATTTGTTTAACTGTGCTGTGAACCAAGGTTTCAAGCCATTCACCGTTTGAGAAGCGTCGTGCGTCTTCATTGGCAAAGGTCAAAATACCGTTGTCGTAAGTCGCAATCTTAGCTTCAACCAAATCGCTCAGCAGCATGTTGAGCTCTCGATAGCCTTGTTGCTTCTCAGATAGCCCTACATCAAGTTTTTGTTCTTTACGGCAGGTCGTTGCTAGGTAGTTCAATGTCGCAAGGCCAGGGCCTAGTTCGAGTGCGTTACTAGCCCAACGTTCACCCAGTTCATAAAGTTTCTGATCCAGTTGCGGAGACAGCTGAACATCGCTGAATTCACCGCGAGCACCGAACACAGTCAGGTAGTCGTCGATGGTGATGCGGTCTTGAACTTGTGCATCTTCTTTACCATTTGGGTACAACCAACACAGCTTGTCACTGTTTGGTTCAACCACGAAGATTGGCCAGTGGTAAGTACGGAATACTTCGTACACAGAAAGTAGGCGGTGACGAAGGCCACAACTTGCGTTGAGCTTCACTTCTTGACCGCGTGCTTTGAGGTCTTCGGCAAGGGTTTGGATAGATTCTTTAATGACGGACGTATTTACGATGGTCGGAATTTCGAAAAACTCACTCGTAATGTCGCGCTTATGCAAAACGCTGTCTAAACGTTTGTACATACTGACTTGATTCTTGTCGCCGATAAACACGATGTGGGTGCTGACCGTTCGGTTATCAAGTAATGGGGTGAGCAAGCGAATGGGGTCTTGATCGATAATGCCAACATGAACAGCCATATAAATTCCTTAATAGCGGCTCGCTCATAAAGGTGAAAGAAAAAACGGGAAGCAGCAAGCCTTAATAATCATATAATGACAAAGCTCGTAAAAAACAAGGGCAACCCTTGATAAAAGTTGCCCTAGCTCAATTAGTTACCACTATTGGGTAAGAAGTCTCAACAATCTCACTAAATATCTATCGATTCTTCATTTATCTATAGTTTGAATTGATGTACTAAATCACCTTGCTGATTCGCCAAAATTGTTAGGTTTTGGCTGGCTTCTGCAATTGAAGACATCGCTTGGTAACTCTTATCTGCGATATGGTTGATGTCTTCGATGTTGCGTGCAATATCACCAGACGTTTCACTCTGCTCAGCGGCTGCTTGAGAGATGTGTGTACTCATGTGGCTGATCTCTAGAATCAAGGCTTGGATCTCTTCCATCGCACTGTTTGCACTTGAAGCTTGTTGAACCGACATGTCCATATCGCTCATACAGCTTTCAATAACGTTGCTTGCTGTTTTCGAGCTTGATTGCAGGTTACTGATCATGGTCTCGATTTCAGAGGTCGATTGAGTGGTCTTTTGCGCTAGCACTCGTACTTCATCGGCAACGACTGCAAACCCACGGCCTTGTTCACCAGCACGCGCTGCTTCGATTGCCGCGTTAAGTGCAAGTAGGTTGGTTTGTTCTGCAATACCACGAATAACGTCAAGGATTGAACCAATCTGGCTACTCATCTGTTGCAGTTCGCCTACAGCGCCCACTGATTCAGTAAGGCGAACCTCAAGCTGATTAATGGTGCTGATGTTGGTGTTCATGATCTGACGACCAGATTCAGAAGCCGATTCTACTTGTTGAACCATGCTTAGTGAGCTTTGCGCGCTGTTCGCTACTTCTTGTACAGAATGAGACATCTCTGTCATTGCGGTCGCAACGGTAGCGGTTTGCTCACGTTGGCTGTTCAGTTGAGCCTGTGTTTCTGTAGAGGTTTTTTGGTTGACGCTTGCTGTCTTGGTTAGGTCATCTGAAGCGTCATTCAGCTTCACAAGGATGTTGTGTAGGTTGTCCGCCAAGGTATTGATGTGACGGCTCACACGGCTGAACTCGTTGTCGTAGCGAATATCGATACGCTGAGTCATATCACCTTCGGTTAGACCTTCTAATGTACCTAGGATGCGAGTTAATGGCTCTCTTACGCTATGTGCAATGTGGTAACCAATTGCAGCTGCGAACACGGTCACAACAATGCCAATGGCAATCGCGTTGAATAGGCCTTTGTCGTAGATGCTGCTTGCGTCTGCTAGTGATGAGTTGAGTTGCTCTTCAGCAGTCACGTTGAACGAGTCCAAAACAGCCATTGCTTGGTCAACTTCTACGGCTAGGTTGGCGATGTTCACGTACAGCGCTTGCTTGGCTTGTAGGTAGTTGTTGTGTTTGTCTAGTACGCCACCTTTCTGACCAACGTCTTTGGTGAACTTCTGAACTGACTCATCGAAGACATTCTTAAGTGCTGGTAGTTGTGTTGATAGGCCGCGATAAGCGTAGTTAAGATGAGTAACGGCCTTTTTGTTTTGGTTAACGGCTTTCTGAACGAAGGCAACATCAGAGCTCGCAAGTGCATCAGAGGTGATGACTTCTGCATCTTGCAGTTTAATGAAGTAGCTCTTTGCCATCACTTTTACAGAGATGCTTTTTTGGTCGGCGACGTACTCTTTCATGCCAACGGTTAATTCTGAATGTAAACGTTGGAAGTCACGAGAGGCTTTTTGCACTTGTTCTTGCGCTTCGAACATCGCAACGTAGTTGTTCATCGCTTCGTCAGCTTCGGCGAAGTAGCGTTCTTCCATTGCTCTTAATTGCGCGATACGTTCAATAAGTGAAGCATTGTTTTGGCTTGCCGCTTCTAAACTACCGAGAACTTCTGAAAACGAGTTTTGTGATGCAGCAAATTCTGTACGCATTGCAGACATGCGTTCAGCGTTTTGTGTGGTTAAGAAATCTTTGAATGACTTATCAGCAGAAAGCAATTGAACACTTGTTTGATTTGAAAGCGCAACAAGTGGCAATGAGGTTTCTGAGACACTCTCAAAATTGCTGTGTATCTGATTCATGCTGTTCATCATGATGGTTATCGTGACTGCGAACATGATGATGATCAGTGCGAAACCAGCGTACATACGCTTGATCACAGATCCCTTCATGGCTTTCTCCCTAAATAAAAATGCAGACCTAATGTCAGGTCAAAGTAAAACTAACAAAATTGTCAGCATTCTATTGAGCTCGGCTTACGCGTTTTATGACGCATACGTCAAAAATAACGCTCAGTTATAACCAACATGCCATTCTTGAGAGCTAAGGCTCGTTTTCTTTGATTTGAACGGTGTTTTTTATTATGCTTTAAAGCAGATTTATTGTGGTTTGATGCGGCATAGCGCATACTCAAAGCATTAAAAAATAAATGTTTTATCGGAGAGAAACATGGCTGAAGAAACCATTTTTACTAAGATCATCAACAAAGAAATCCCAGCAGATCTACTATACCAAGACGATTTAGTAACCGCATTCCGCGATATTAACCCTCGTGCGCCAAGCCATATCCTAATCATCCCAAACAAGCTGATTCCGACAACCAACGATGTTGAAGTCGAAGATGAAGCGATGATGGGGCGCATGTTTACTGTTGCTCGTAAGTTAGCAAAAGAAGAAGGCATCGCAGAAGATGGCTATCGTCTTATCGTGAACTGTAACTCTCACGGTGGCCAAGAGGTTTATCATATTCACATGCACTTGGTTGGTGGTCGTCCACTTGGCCCCCTATTAATGAGCTAATGAAAAGCTAACGAGTTAATGAAAGCTAATGAGCTAGTTTAAACGCGCTCATTAGTGGGTTAACACAAGTAGTTAGTTGGAAAATTTGTAGTTTGTATGCCAACTTTAAGTTCTATCTGTTGTCTGAATGTCGGCATCGCTTAGGCAGAGGCTATATCAGTAGGATTTCAACTGGCTTGAGATCCTTTTTACAACACGTTTCGTTTTGATAATGAGACCATTAAAGGTCAGCAGACCCTAATAAAGTAGGCATTTTAAACATGCACGGAGACGATAAGTGAAGCAACAGTTTAGATTCGCTTCCATTGCCCTGTTATCGGCGTTGACCGTAGGTTGTGCGAGTATGTCTGCAGGAAGCCTGTTCAGCCATTACAGCGCACAGAACAAAGCGATCTACCAAGCCGTTAAATCTGGAGATTATTCAGAGGCTCAGCAAGAGCTACCAGATTACGCGGCAGGCGACATCCTTGATAACTTTGAAAGAGGCAGAATTAATCTGCTGGATCAAAAATACCCTGAGAGTAAGGCTTCGTTTGAAGTGGCTGATCAGGCGGTTACTGAGCAGCAACGCAAAGCCGTGATCTCAATCTCAGACAGTGCAACCAGTGTGGGTGCGTTGGCTGTGAATGACAATATTACCGAGTATGTGCCAGCCGATTATGAGTTGGGCTTTCTTCATCTATATCTCGGTTTAAATTACCTTAAGAAAAACGACTTAGAAGGTGCGGTGATCGAAATGCGTCGCGCCAACCAAGTTCAAGAACAAGCGAAGAAGCAACGCGAAGCAGAATTAGACAAAGCAGCCAGCGATGCGAAGAAGCAAGGCTTGTCTGCCAATGTGGGTAGCATCCTTGCTAATTACCCTGATGCGGGTAAAAAGCTACAGTCAGTACAGAATGCGTATCTGATGTTCTTGTCTGGTCTGCTTTATGAAGCGTCAAATGACTTAAACAGCGCCTACGTTGACTATCGTCGTGCTTTGGCTGTGATGCCAGAGAACCAAGAAATCATCGATAGAACCATGGCAACAGCCGCTCGTTTAGGGATGCGACAAGATTTAGCGACGTTAGAAAAACGCTATAAGCAATCTTCTAAACTTAGTGCAGGTGAAGGGCGAGTGATTGTTCTTCAAGAGCAGAGCGCTGTACAAGCTATGGACAGTTGGCGACTGGATTTACCTGTTTATGACAGTCGCGATCAGGGGGCAATATACTCTCTTGCGCTGCCATATTACCCAAGTCAAAACGTAGAGCGCTTTTCTGCCTTGCGAATCAGCGGACAGCCGCTACAAGAACATTTGATCACTGATGTAAACGCGATGGCGCAGAACGATCTATCTGAACGTATGACGAGCATTGTTATTCGCCAAGCGCTACGTGTAGTCGCGAAAGATCGCATTCGTAAAGAGGCAACCAAAGGCGATGATGTCGGTAATATTCTGTTCAACGTGTGGAACACACTGACAGAGCAACCAGACACTCGTAGTTGGCAATCATTACCTGCAGAGATTAAGAGCAGCACGTTTGTAGCAAACAGCGGTCAATATACGTTGGAAGCGGGCGCTAAAACGTACGACTTTGATATTCGAGGAGGGCAGACCACCTTGGTGTGGATTTCTCGACAAGGAAACAATGCAACAATGTGGCATAAACAGCTAGGGAGGCTGTAATGAAAAAGTGGTTAGTGAGCTTAGCAGCGGTTATGGCTCTGGCTGGTTGTGCTGATAATACAGCTGGCGTAAGGGTCGATAGTCTGACTCAGAACGTTTTCTTTGGTGACAAGGTATTGGGCAGCCGTTTACAGGTTGAAGATATTCGCACCGATCTGGTCGACGGTCATACGCGAGGAATCGTTCGTTTAAACAGTAACTATAAAGGCGATCAACATATTCTTTATCGTTTTTACTGGTACGACGATGCCGGGCTTGAGGTCAACCTTAAACAAGGTCCTTGGAAGCAAGCGATTGTTCGTGGTTTTGAAAGTATTTCGTTGTCGGAAGTGTCGGTAAACCCGAAAGCGACTCAGTTCAGAGTCCAGTTCCGAGAGCAGTAAGTTAGATTAAACGGGTCTCATGATTCGTAAATACAAGAATTTAAGAGTGTGGGGAACCCCGCTCAGTGATAAGTTGAGGAAACAAAATGAAAAAGAGTGTCATTGCGCTACTAGGTTTAGCGGTTATTTTAGGCGGTTGTTCAAACAAGGTAAGCTACGGTGATGCACAAGCAGTAGAAACCACGACAATCGATTTCGGTTCAACTGACCTTCAAACGATTGCGGGTGAAATGGTCGATAGCATGATGGCGTCTGGTTCTGTGTCTTACATTACTCGTGAACAACGTCCAATCGTGTTTGTAGAGCGAATCAAGAACAAAACAAGTGAGCACATCGATACTGAGTCAATCACTGACACTATCAGTACTAAGATGTTGAACTCTGGTAAGTTCCGTTTCGTTGATATGGACCGTGTAGAGTCTGTTCGTGACCAATTGAACTTCCAAAACAACGATGAGCTTGTAAATCAAAGTTCAGCGATTCAATTCGGTAAAATGGTTGGTGCTCAGTACATGCTGTACGGCAACCTATCAAGCATCGTTAAGAAAGCGGGTAGCGATGAAGACGTATACTACAAAATGACGATGCGTCTAATGGACCTTGAGTCTGGCTTGATTGAATGGGCTGACGAGACTGAAATCCGTAAGCAACAATCTAAGAGCCTACTAGGCCTTTGATTTCGCTTACTTGCCAACTATGCGCAGCCGGATTTGACAATGTCTAGTATTGGCAGCGCTTAATCTTGACAGCGTATAGCTTGGTCACACGCCAATGCAGTGCATGATGTGCTGTTTATGAAGAGACACTGGCTTTTGGTCAGTGTCTTTTTTGTAGGGAAATGAAGACGTTTATAGGGCAGTTAAGACGTTTATAGGGAGTAAATATGGCAATTTTTTCTTGGTCTGAAGCTAAGCTTCTTGATACCAGTTTGAGTTCGCTTGACGGTTACTTTTCTGAGCCTCCAGTTAGAGCGCAGACATTAACAGGCGGTTTGACCAATCGATGTTGGAAGTTGGTGTTAGCCGATGGCACAGCGTATGTTTGGCGGCCAACCACTCCTATCACCAAAGCGTTCTTCATCTCTCGTCATGAAGAGTACCAAGTGCTGTCTACGATTGAACGTCTAGGTATTGGACCAAGTCCAATAGTGGTCAATGAGCAAGGCTTATTGGTTGAATGGATTGCGGGTGAGACGCTTTACGAAGGCTTAGAGCTTGATGATTTGTTGAAGACGCTGATCTCAGTGCATCTGGTTAATACTGCGCGATTACCACTGCAACCATTCAGTTTCACGGCGCGAGTCGACCATTACTGGCTGCAGCTTGATGCGATTCATAAGACCGAAGCCTGCACTAAGATTTATCAAGAGTGGCGCGTGGCTCCGAGTATTACCAATGTTGACCTGTCTTTGTGCCATTTTGACTTAGGTGGTTATAACCTAGTGAGAAACAGTGACGGCATTAAGATTATTGATTGGGAATACGCTGCGCTCGCAGACCCTAGGCTCGATTTAACATTAACCATTGCGGTTGCTGGCGTGCCAGTCACAGAAGCGGTTGAGAAGTATTGTCAGCTGCGAGGTATCCATGATGTTCAGCCTTGGCTCGATGGTGTAGAAGCATGGTTACCAAGAAGCCAGATGATGGCGATGCTATGGTATTTACTTGCTCATCAGCTTTGGGGCGATGAAAGTTATCTGCGTGAAGCAGAGGCTCTGAGTCACACTTTATGTAGCTAGGATCACGTTTAGGAAGTGAAAAATATAATTTCTCAGCTGTTACCTTTAAAACCTGGTTTTTCGTGTTAGATTGATCAAAACGTACCAATATTCAACGGGGGAGGTACAATGATTATCTATCTACATGGCTTCGACTCAACAAGCCCGGGCAATCACGAAAAAATACTGCAGTTGCAATTCATTGATGATGACGTTCGTTTCATCAACTACAGTACTTTGCATCCAAAACACGATATGCAGCATCTGCTAAAAGAAGTGCATAAAGTGATAGAGCAATCCGATGATCCGCATCCCATTATTTGTGGTGTAGGTTTAGGTGGTTTTTGGTCTGAGCGTATTGGTTTCTTATGTGGGATTAAGCAGGTGGTGTTCAACCCTAATCTGCACCCTGAGAACAACATGGTAGGTCGAATTGACCGTCCAGAAGAGTACGAAGATATCGCAACTAAATGTGTTGCTCAGTACCGCATGAAAAACAAAGGACGCTGTTTGGTAGTGTTGTCTCGTGAAGATGAAATCCACGACAATACCAAAACCGCTGCCGCGCTAGAAGATTACTACGACGTAATCTGGGATGAGAAAGAGAGTCATAAATTCAAAAAGATCTCTCAACATCTTCAAGCAATGAAAGCGTTCAAAAACGCTTAATCAATCTGGATGCTTTATAAAAGCAGTGCTCAATGAGTGCTGCTTTTTTACATCTGAACTTTTGCGTTCGTGTTTCATAAAGCGGTTATCGCTGTTTTATCTGTGAGTTTGCGCAAACGTTAACTAATTAGTCGCGAATCCTCATTGAGGGTAAGGATTTTTTTGTTGCGGTCATCTTTTTGCTATATATAATGTTCCCAAGCAAAATATTTTGACAAATATCAAAAAAAATTGAGAGCGAGTGAAAAAACTTGCCCATAATTTGTGTTCTGCCTCTCAGGTAGTCACCTTTTTTATCCATGTGAGCAAAACAACAAACCAATACTTGTTGTTTGTAACCCCTCTAACTACTCGGTGAGCTGTCGTTATTCTTTTTCGCGGTAATCCAATTTGTAACAGCCTTCGCATTCAAGGCCGAGTAGATACATAGAATTTATCGGTTGGAGTAATCGAGCCGAACCCCATTTATTCATTTTGTAGAGGATTGTCATTGTGACAAAAATTATCGTAGTAGGCGGCGGTGCTGGTGGTTTAGAGCTAGCAACTAAGCTAGGCCGCACTTTAGGTCGTAAGAAACGTGCCCAGATTACTCTGGTAGACCGTAAAGCAAGCCACCTATGGAAACCATTACTTCGATTTCCAAATGGGCAGCCTGAACGACATCGATCGTGAGCGTAAAGTGATTGCACTAAGCGAGCTTACAGACGAGCACGGTGAACTGCTGATGCCAAGCCGTGAACTTGAATACGATATTCTAGTGATGGCGCTAGGCTCAACGTCAAACGACTTCAACACTCCAGGCGTTCGTGACAACTGTATTTTCCTTGATAGCCCAGAGCAAGCACACCGTTTCCGTACAGAAATGAACAATCAGTTCTTAAAGCTTCACGCTAAGAACGGTCAAGGCACGGTAGACATCGCGATTGTTGGTGCTGGTGCAACTGGTGTAGAGCTTTCTGCAGAGCTACACAACGCCGTTAAAGAACTTCGTACTTACGGCTTCGGCGACCTAGATTCAAGCAAGCTGAACGTAAACCTAGTTGAAGCGGGTGAGCGTATTCTTCCAGCTCTACCTCCTCGTATTTCAAGTGCAGCACACTCTGAGCTAACCAAGCTTGGTGTGAACGTTCGTACGAATACGATGGTGACTCAGGCGGATTCTGACGGCCTAACAACCAAAGATGGTGACAAGATCCCAGCTCAAATTATGGTATGGGCAGCAGGTATCAAAGCACCAGATTTCATGAAAGATATCGGTGGTCTTGAAACCAACCGTATCAACCAGTTGGTTGTGAAGAACACGCTGCAAACAACACTGGATGACAACATCTTTGCAATCGGTGACTTGGCGCAATGTACACAAGCAGACGGTTCATTCGTTCCGCCACGTGCACAAGCGGCTCACCAAATGGCAAGCTGTGCATTCAGCAACATCATTGCTAAGTTGAACGGTCGTGACCTGAAAGACTACATCTACAAAGACAAAGGCTCGCTAGTTTCACTTAGCCGTTTCTCTACGGTAGGTAGTTTGATGGGTAACCTGACGAAAGGCTCGATGATGGTCGAAGGTCGTATTGCTCGTGTGGTTTACATCTCTTTGTACCGCATGCACCAGATGGCGCTTCACGGCTTAATCAAAACATCACTGATGATGCTGGTTGGTCGTATTAACCGTGTACTTCGTCCAAACCTAAAGCTTCACTAATCAGGTAAGCTTTCTCAGAGCATTACGCTGATAATAAAAAAGAGCTCTTCGGAGCTCTTTTTTGATCGTGTCGATTATGGATTATCGCAGGTGTTGAACTCGTTTCTGCTGTTAAGACGTTGGAGGTAGCACAGAATAAACCACGCCATCTTTCGGCTTACCGTTAAACAGAAATCGATTCTGGGCAATGGTTTCTCGCTCAGCGCCACACTTCTCGATCAACTTTTGGCTGGGTAGGTTCTCGGTATCGCAGACAATCTCCAAACGCGTTAACTTGAGTTGCGCGAAACAAAATTCAAATAGGGCGAACATCGCTTCTTTGGCGATCCCTCTCCTTTGAAAGTCATCACCGACCCAATAACCTAAACTCGCCATATTAAAGGTGTGGTAAAGCTCATTAATGGCAACCATACCGACTAACTTATCGCTTTTTCGTTCAAAGATGCCAAAGCCAAACGCATCGGCTTTCACCCAGTTCAGGCGAGTTGCCAGAATAAATTTCTCGGCCTCGACGATAGAAAACTCTTTATGACACCAGTCGACCCATGGCAGCAAGCTAGGGGAGGACTTAACCAGCTGAGAAAATTCTTGAGCATCTGAGGCCTCAATGATTTTAAGGCTAAGATTTTGTGTGTTGATCTGAAATTCAGGGCTCATAGAGCGTACCAAGTAACGTGTAAGTACTGAGCAAAGAAAGTCAGTACAGAATAAAGATAGATAGCACTTAATAAAACGCCCTCACTAGGAGGGCGGATTGAATTATTTATATAATTATAGCCGAATCGGCAAGTAATTTACTGCGCTACACGTCTAACTTGAATCACCATTCCAAGAAGTGGGTGGTCAAGGTAGTGAGTTTCTGTACTGCGCATACGACGTTTTTGGTCCATGCGGTAGCTCTTAAGGAACTCTTGGACTTCAACCTTCGGAGAAATCTCAGTTAGGTTGCCCACTTGGACGTTGCTTTCTGCGCCACTTACTGGTGAATCTAGCTCGATTTGTTGCTCTTGTAGAGTCACTTCACGAACGCTTGGCGCTTTTAAATCTAATGTCGTTTCAGCGTATAGGTAGTGCTGAACGTAGATTTGCAGCTTGCCGTCTAATTCGTAGAGTGGCTTATCAATGGTCTCTTCTTGGAACCCATCAGCGCTGCCTGCAGTGATTGCGCCTTTTTCAGAGCCATCAGCATTAAATTGTTTAGAGAAATCTTTACCTGCTTGAATGTGGAAAACAGGTGCAGAGCTCTTACCTTGGTCGCCTTGACGCCAAGCGGTATGCATCAGAACTTCAAAGCCAGCGTGTTTACGTAGCTTGTCTTTCTGAGGCGTTAACTTGTATTCCGAGTAAGGTAGCATTTGAACGCCTTTCTTTGCTCGGTATTGGGTATCTTGAAATGAACCAACGCGTTCAAGTGAAATCTTAGGCTGTGTATTTGGCCAAGATTCGTTCACCTTCTCTGCATCAACAGCGCGCTTAAAAATGATCACTTCTATATCAAATTGTCTCTGCGCCAAACTTGGCAGTGAGACGAACAATAGTAGCAGTGGGATCAGTCTTTTCATTTTTACTCCGTCTTCCAGCCGAACTACCGGCTGGATAATTTATATGTGCAAGTGGATTGGGTCTTATGCTGAAGGCAGCAAGTTTTGTCTGAATTCGCCCAATAAATCACTAACAAATTGAATTCGCTTCCGTCTGTCGACCAATGGTATCGTAAACTTGAACTTTGTTGGTCCTTCCATTGAAAACTTTTGCGGTTGAGATTGCAACAGTTTAACAAGGTAGGTAGGGTTTATGTCAGCATCCGGGTAGAATTCTAAGAATCCACCCTTATCGTGGGCTTCAATTTTCTTCGCTTTGATAGACGCTGCGGCTAATTTTAGCTCAGAAACTGATAACAAGTTCTTGGTTGCATCAGGCAGAAGGCCGAAGCGATCAATCAGCTCGACTTTCAACTCTGCCAATTCGTCGGTGTCACTCACACTCGCAATACGTTTGTATGTTGATAAACGCGTGTTGATGTCTGGAATATAGTCGTCTGGCAATAGTGCAGGCAGACGCATCTCAATTTCAGTTTGTTCACGCAATAGATCATCAAGCGAAGGCTCTCGACCTTCTTTCAACGCTTCAACCGCTTGTTCAAGCATCTCCATGTACAAGGTGAAACCAACCGACTGGATTTGACCACTCTGTTCATCACCCAACAGCTCACCCGCACCACGAATCTCTAAATCGTGAGTTGCTAGGGTAAAGCCTGCGCCCAAGTCTTCGAGCGAAGCTATCGCATCCAATCGCTTGATCGCATCTTTGGTCATTGCTTTAGGGTGTGGCGTTAACAAGTAAGCATAAGCTTGGTGGTGCGAACGACCTACACGACCACGTAATTGGTGCAGCTGTGCTAAACCAAGGTTATCGGCTCTGTCCATCAAGATGGTATTTGCCGTTGGTACGTCGATACCGGTTTCAATGATGGTTGTACACACCAGTAAGTTGAAGCGCTGGTGGTAGAAGTCATTCATGATGCGTTCCAGTTCGCGCTCTCGCATCTGGCCATGAGCTACAGTCACGCGCGCCTCTGGAATCAGCTTTTGCAATGACTCTGCTGTTTTCTCAATCGTGTCGACTTGGTTGTGTAGGAAGTAAACCTGGCCACCACGCATGATTTCACGCAGCACCGCTTCTCTGACGATGGCATCATCACTCTCGCGAACGAAGGTTTTAATTGCCAAGCGTCGTGCGGGTGGTGTAGCGATGATCGAAAGGTCACGCATGCCACTCATTGCCATGTTCAGCGTTCGCGGGATCGGTGTCGCAGTAAGCGTTAGAATATCGACATCGGCACGCATCGCTTTCACTTTCTCTTTCTGACGCACACCAAATCGGTGTTCTTCATCGACAACCAGCAAGCCAAGGTCTTTAAACTTAATATCACTCGAAAGTAGCTTGTGAGTACCCACTAAGATATCGACCTTACCGTCGGCGACATCTTGCATGATCAACTTCTGCTCTTTAGCTGATTTGAATCGGGATAGAACCTCAACACGAATCGGCAAGTTGGCGAAACGGTCACGGAAGTTCTCGAAGTGTTGCTGAGCAAGTAGGGTAGTAGGAACTAACACCGCCACTTGTTTACTGTTATCCGTACAAACGAATGCTGCGCGCATTGCGACTTCTGTTTTACCAAAACCAACATCACCACACACTAAGCGGTCCATGGCTTTTGCTTGGCACATGTCAGACATCACCGCATTGATTGCCATCGCTTGGTCATCGGTTTCTTCAAATGGGAAGCCAGATTTGAAGGTTGCGTATTGCCCGCGATCTAAAACAAATTTATAGCCAGGTTTAAGCTCACGCTTGGCGTAAACATCCAGCAGCTCTGCAGCAACGTCACGTACTTTTTCAGCGGCACGCTTACGCGCTTTTTGCCACGCCTCACCACCTAGTTTGTGTAGCGGTGCAGACTCTTCGGCGCCACCAGAGTAACGTCCAATAAGGTTCAAAGACGCAACGGGCACGTACAGCTTGGCATCGTTTTGGTACTCAAGTGTCACGTATTCGGTTTTCATGCCACCGGCTTCGAGTGTCTGCAAGCCGATGTAGCGACCAATACCGTGGTCAATGTGCACTACAGGTTGACCTGGTTTAAGTTCGGCTAAGTGACGAATGACAGTGTCGCTGTTAACACTTTTTTTGTCTTTCTTACGGCGCTGAACAACGCGATCACCCAACAGGTCGCTTTCACAGATAAGGGCGATGTTTTGCTCTTCGTGGATAAAGCCATGTTCCGCTGACCCTAGGATCAGGCTGAACTTATGTTTACCTTTAATCGCCGCATCGAGGTTTTCAACTTCGCTTGGACGAACTTTGATACCTCGAAGTAATTCACTCAGAGCCTCACGACGACCTTCTGACTCAACTGAAAAGACGACTTTGCCTTCGAAGGCTTCAGTGAACTTTCTTAGGTTTGCGAGTGGCTCTTTATTCTGATGCTGAACACTGAGATCAGGAAGAGACACAACCGGAAGGTTGGTACGTCCAGCTTTCTCTTCAATTGAATCTAAGCTCAGATTGACTTGTGGCTTCTGTTTGAAGTGTGCGAACAGCTCGTCTTTCTTCAGCCACAGTTGTTCAGGCGTGAGAAGTGGCCGTAATGGGTCAACACCGCGCTGTTCGTATCGATGAGCAACGTCCGTTAGGAATGAGTCTACTGCAGTCTCGACATCACCTAGAATCAGCAGTTGCGCTTCATCGGCAACGTAATCAAACAAGGTTTCTGTGTGATCGAAGAACAGTGGTTGCCAATACTCAATACCAGCAGGCCATGTGCCTTTAGATACCTGCATATAAACCGATTCTGGTTCGCGGCGGGCATCAAACTGTTGGCGCCAACGAATACGGAAATCTTCAATTGCCGTTTCCGAGGTTGGGAATTCGTGAGCAGGCAGCAGGCGGATCTCAGAGATGTCTTCAATAGAACGTTGGTTTTCAGGATCGAAGGTACGAATGGTATCGATCTCATCATCGAAGAAATCGATACGATACGGGTCTTTGCTGCCCATCGGGAACAGGTCGAGAATCGAACCACGACTTGCGTATTCACCTGGGCCAAACACTTGATCAACGTAGCGATAGCCGGATTTTTCAAGCTGTAGGCGAAGTTTCTCAAGCGAGTAGAGATCGCCCGTTTTCACCATTAACGTGTGTTGTAGCAAAAAGTCTCGCGGTGACTGGCGTTGCAATAACGTGCTGATCGGAACGATCGTGATGCCATCTTTTAATGTTGGCAGTGCGTAAAGGCGTGCGATACGATCTGAGATGATCTCTTGGTGCGGCGAGAAGCTATCGTATGGCAGCGTTTCCCAGTCAGGGAATAATGCGACTTCATGTGCCGTAAACTGTTCAATTTCAGATTGAAGCTTAAGCGCCACTTGTGGGTCGGGTACAGCCAAGACGGTATGGCTGTTGTGTTGCTCTGCGAGTTTGGCAATGGCAAGAGCGAGAGACGAACCGACTAGGTTACCGATGTGCTTTTTGTCACCGGCACCTTTAAGTTTAGGTAGTGTAAATATGGATTTTTTGGTCATGTTAATTTACTTGTTATCTCGGTCTAGAGAGCGTTGACGCAAGAGTTTCTGTTGTTGATAAAGTGCCGCTTTAATTAGCAGGTCTTGGTCGGTATCGCGAAGATGAGCGTATTTAAATTTGATTTCGAAACCTGAGTCTTTCGCCTCGCTAGCAAATACTTCTGCGTAGCAATAAATGGCTGCAGCTGGGTGCTCTAGAAAAAGTTTGGCTTTTACTAAGCGACCCGGTTCGATGTCTGCTTTTGAAAAGCAGGAAAACTGACTCGCACCAAATGAATAGGTGTGAGTGCGAAATTTCTCATCATCTTGCTGCGATAACATAAAGCTCAACAAGAGGTTTAATTTTGAGTTTTGTGCATCCAATAAACTGGTGACATTCTTCAAGTCGCTGTTTTTCAGTTCCGCTCGAGCGCTGTCAGCTAACAGATCCAATTGGCTAAATTCACTTGCCACCACAAATGGTGCTGGGATCTCAGATTCGAATTGAATTTGAGAGGGTAAAGTGAAGCCGCTGTCCATTGGTTCAATATTAGCGGTAAGGCTATGGTGAACGGTGAAAAACTCTTGTTCTGTCATGCGTTAGTTCCTTGAAGTGATCTATTGATTATCGCTATGTGGCCGCAGTAATCAAGGTCAGTTAATTGAAAGTCTCAAATAGTTGTTTGAAATTTGGCAATTTGACAAGGTTCTGTTTTTCAAGCCTAACTAATTGAGTTAATTCACTCTATATTTTCAATTAACCCCTACACAGTAACAGCAATACCCGTTACATTAACCCGCATCCCCTTTAGATGGTTCAAAGTATGTTTCATCCTATTTCGTTGTTTGTTGGCCTACGCTATTTGAAAGGCCGTTCAGGTGATCGCTTTAGCCGTTTTGTTTCTTATATGTCGACGGCAGGTATCACCATTGGTGTGCTGTCTTTGGTTACTGTTTTATCGGTAATGAATGGATTCGAAGCGCAGTTAAAAGACCGAATTCTTGGAGTTCTTCCTCAAGCGGTGGTTTATGAGCAAGGTGGCACCACTTCTCTTTTTGCCCAAGTGCCTAATTTTGCAGAGCAAATCTCGCTTAATGGTCACGTTGAACCGATTGTCCGCAGTGAGGCGGTGATTCAGAGTCCGGCTCAGTTATCTGCGGGGCTATTAATCGGTATTGAACCTAATTCAGATGACCCTCTTCAAAACCACTTGATTGCGGGCAGATTGTCTTCACTTAAAGCGGGCCAGTATCAGCTATTTCTTGGTCACACCTTGGCGAGAAATTTGAAGGTATCTATGGGTGACAAAGTTCGTCTAATGGTGACCAGCGCGAGCCAGTACACCCCATTAGGTCGTATTCCAAGCCAACGAAATTTCACCGTTGCCGGTATTTTCAATACAGGTTCTGATATCGACGCTCAACTGATGGTGACAGACATCCAAGACGCTGGGCGTTTGATGCGTTATAAGTCAGACACCATTTCAGGTTGGCGACTGTTTTTTGAAGACCCATTTGAAGTCGCGGAACTATCGAACCAACCCTTACCTGATGGATGGTTGTGGAGCGATTGGCGTGACCAACGTGGCGAGCTGTTCCAAGCGGTTCGTATGGAGAAAAACATGATGGGCCTAATGCTTGGTCTGATCATCGGGGTTGCTGCATTTAATATTATCTCTGCGCTGATTATGGTGGTGATGGAGAAACAATCTGAGGTCGCGATACTTAAAACTCAGGGCATGACTGACGGCCAAGTGATGGGCATCTTTATGGTTCAGGGCGCGAGTAGTGGCGTGATTGGCGCACTATCCGGCGGCGCACTAGGTGTTGTTCTGGCAATGAACCTTAACCCGATTTTAGAAGCGATGGGTGTTGCTCTATTCTCGTTTGGTGGTCAGTTACCTATTTTGATTAACCCAATTCAAATCGCTGTTGTTGTGGTTCTGGCTATTGCACTTAGCCTGATTGCCACTGTATTCCCTTCTTATCGTGCATCGTCTGTGAAACCTGCTGAGGCCCTTCGTTATGAGTAATTTTCTTCAATGTAATGATATCCGTAAAACGTACCGTGAAGGCTCGTTAGATACTGAGGTGCTCAAGGGAGTCAGCTTTGACATCGAAAAGGGTGAGCTAGTAGCAATCATCGGTACCTCTGGCTCGGGCAAAAGTACCTTACTGCATATCTTAGGCGCATTAGACGATGCTTCTGCGGGCAGTGTGAGTTTTCTTGGTCAAGATTTAGCATCTTTGAGTTCGAATAAGCAGGCGAAGCTTCGCAACCAGCATCTTGGCTTTGTGTATCAGTTCCATCATCTTCTATCTGACTTTTCAGCTTTAGAAAACGTGGCGATGCCGTTATTGATTGGCGGCGAAAAGCCCGCTAAAGCAAAGCAAGAAGCACAACGTTTGTTGGACAAAGTTGGATTGAGTCACCGCGTGGACCACCGACCTTCAGAGCTTTCTGGTGGCGAGAGGCAACGTGTGGCGATTGCTCGAGCTTTAGTGAATAAACCTGCTTTGGTGTTGGCGGATGAGCCTACCGGCAACCTTGATCACAACA
This sequence comes from Vibrio sp. 1S139, assembly GCF_041439475.1. NCBI lineage: Bacteria > Pseudomonadati > Pseudomonadota > Gammaproteobacteria > Vibrionales > Vibrionaceae > Vibrio > Vibrio sp. 1S139. The sequence goes on along the minus strand of NZ_JBGOOD010000003.1, from coordinate 107,985 downwards.
CCGCACTTTCTATTTACGACTTAATGCGTGAACTAAACCGCGAGTACGACACGGCCTTTTTGGTAGTAACTCATGATGGTGAACTTGCCGGTAAGATGGATCGCCAGCTTCACATGCAAGATGGTTTATTGGTCAACGTAGAAAAAGAGGAGAGCTAAGTGTTTTCCTCTTTATCTCTATTGATAGGCGGCCGATTTAGCCGTGCGAAACAACGAGACAAGATGGTGTCGTTCATCTCATTGTCTTCGACCATTGGTATTGCGGTTGGTGTCGCGGTGATCATTATCGGCTTATCTGCGATGAATGGCTTTGAGCGAGAGCTTCAATCACGAGTACTTTCTGTCATTCCTCATGGTGAATTTGAAGGCGTGAATGAGCCTGTGACTCGTTGGGAGCTCGTGATTGAGGAGTCGGTTAAGCACGATAAAGTCGTTGCTGCTGCGCCTTATGTAAAAATTACAGCGCTTGCTGAAAAGGGCAAAGAACTCAAAGCAATTGAAGTTCGCGGCGTTGACCCACAACTTGAGCAACAAGTATCGAGCCTGTCGAGTTTTATCGATAAGCAAGCTTGGAGTGAGTTTAAAGCAGGGCAACAACAAATCATCTTAGGTTCTGGTGTAGCGAATGTGCTGGGTGCGAAAGTCGGTGATTATCTGACTTTGATGATTCCAGCGGTAAACGGTTCTGTGAAGGTTCAGGCGCCAAAGCGTGTTCGAGTGAAAGTGGTTGGCTTGCTGACGCTTAATGGCCAGATTGACCACAGCTTGGCTCTGATTCCGATTGGTGATGCTCAGGTCTACGCCAACTTAGGTGAGGCGGTAACTGGAGTCTCTTTAAAAGTGACCGATGTGCTGAACGCGAACTCTATTGTGCGTGAAGTGGGCAATCAGCTTGATGTGTATGTGTATCTACGAAGCTGGCAGCAGAAGTTTGGTTTCTTGTATCGAGATATCCAACTCGTTCGTACCATCATGTATCTGGTGATGGTACTGGTTATTGGTGTGGCTTGTTTCAATATTGTCTCGACGCTAATGATGGCAGTAAAAGACAGAGCATCAGAGATCGCGATTTTAAGAACCATGGGTGCATCAGACGGCCTTGTGAAGCGCATCTTTGTTTGGCAGGGCGTATTCTCAGGCGTGTTAGGCAGTTTAGTGGGCAGTGCAATAGGTGTGCTAGTCGCTCTTAATCTCACGACACTAATCAAAGGACTTGAAAAGTTGGTCGATCACCAGTTCTTGTCCGGTGATATCTATTTTGTCGACTTCTTGCCATCACAACTTGATATGACGGATGTTGTTGTGGTTTCCGGCACTGCGATTGTGCTGAGTTTACTGGCGACATGGTACCCAGCATCACGCGCGGCGAAGTTGAATCCAGCCTCAGTGCTGAGTTCTAAATAGCATTCGCCTAAATAACAGGCCGTCAGTTTTCAGTCGATACAAAAAAGGATCCCAGTGGGATCCTTTTTTATTGAATTCAATTCGTGTTCTTTACGACTTTCGTTACATGCCAATCTTGCAGAGGTAAGTAGCTCATCCGATTTTAACTTGTGTACGTTTTAAGTGAAGCGCATACAAGGTTAGATTGAATAACAAGAAATGGCGTTCAGTGCCTTGCTTGTCGCTTCTTCCAACTTCTTACTACTGAGTAGCGCCATAAACCGCGAATACCAAAGTAGCCAATCATTGCTGAAACCACGCCACAAATCAGACAACCCAATAAGAACGGAGGCCCTATAGTGCTCATTTGCGCCAAGATGAAGTCCCAAGACAATTCGAAATGGAAGGCTTGAGGTGGCACATGCATAACAAACGCCCCGACTTTATAAGCAAAGTAGAAGAGAACAGGCATGGTAACCGGGTTACTGATCCAAACAAGTGCGACAGCTAAAGGCAGGTTAACGCCACATGCGACAGCAAGGCCTGCAGACATAATCATTTGACTTGGTAGAGGGACAAACGCCATGAATAACCCAACAGCAAACGCGCCAGCCGCAGAGCGACGATTAAGGCACCATAAGTTGGGGTTGTACAAAACATTGCCAAAAACTTTCAATGCTTTCTGACGCTTGATTAGATCATGGTCAGGCATAAATCGTTTGATAAACTTTCTTGGCATAGGAGGAAGCTACTCTCTTGTTTAACACTTGGTTCTTGATTTCATTTGCTGCGACAGTTGTGTCTGCCAGCTTCTGGCCTGTGATGCCACATTGGGTTTGGGCACCATTGATGCTGTTGTTACTGCTAGCACCAACAAAGTATAGCGTTTTCCGGAGTGAAAGAGGTCCAGTAACAGCATTGATACTAGTTATCTGCCTAGGGAATGCGATTGAAATACAAACGAGTCGCTTATTCCAATCAGGGCAGAATACTACCATAAATGCGTCGGTTGTTAGCCTTTTTAGTGAAAATAGCCACGGTTTTGAAAGCGTAATAGTAGTCAGATCAATTGGCGGCGAAAAATTAATCTTTCCTCAATTGATAAAATTGCGTTTGTTTACTCCTTTCAAGCTAACGCTTGGAGATGATGTCTATTTATCGGCCTCAATAAAGCCGATATGGGGCAAACTCAACGAAGCCGGCTTTGACCAAGAAAAGTACTTGTTTAGTGCTGGCGTGGTTGCCAATGCAACTTACAGAGCAGATACCAAGTACCGAATTCATTCTAGCACCAACTTACGCGCCCAATGGTTGGAAGCCAGCCTTGAAAGGTTAAGTCTGCTGGCAAATCAAGATCTCATTATCGCTTTGAGTTTTGGATATCGAGACCTTATTCCGCCTCAGCGGTGGGATATGCTTAAAAGCAGTGGCCTGATTCACTTGATGGCTATTTCGGGGCTGCATATTGGGATTGCCTTTGGTATCGGCTATCAGATTGGCAAGATATTAAGGTTACTTTCCCCTTCATTTCTTTGGTTACCTACAATATTCGGGCTCGGCTTGGCGTATTTCTATAGTTGGTTTGCTGGATTCACGCTGCCAACTTTGAGAGCTTTGGTGATGTGCGTTATCGCGAGTTATTTCTTGTGGCGTGGGCAAAATATCAGTTTGCTTCGGTATGTTACTTTAAGTGTGTGCGTGGTTCTGCTGATTTGGCCGTTTTCAGCTTTGTCGAGCAGTTTTTGGTTGTCCTTTGGTGCATTGGGCGCTGTTTTCTATATCGCCTGTAATACTCAGCGCTCAGCTTCAAGCTTTACATTTATCGACCACGCACTCCAACTTATTAAGCTTCAACTGATGCTGACATTCCTTATCGCGCCTTCCTCGATGTTGTTTTTCAAAGGAGTCAGTTTAGTCTCTGTTTTCTACAACTTGTTCCTTTTGCCTTGGGTATCGATGGTGACGATCCCGCTGTTGTTTCTGGCAATGTTTCTAAGCTTAATATCGGAGTCAGTGTCTGGCGTGGTTGGTATAACAGCGCTAGACAATGATTTGGTCAGTCAGCTGTGGAAGTTAGTCGACTTATCGCTTGAGCCTCTCGTATTTAGTCTTCCTTTCTCTGAGCGATTTTGGATCCAAGTCGATAATCAGACGATTGCATTATCAGTATTCCTTATCTTGTTTTTGAGCTTTGTTAGTCGGTATTTCAAGCGAACATTATCGATATTGGTAACTGCAGTGTTTGTGCTGTGGTGGGAGTTCAGCAAACCCCAGCAAGACAAACTAACTATTGATATCTTGGATGTTGGGCATGGGTTGTCTTTGGTCTTGGAAAAGAACAATCAGATTGTTGTTTATGATCTTGGCAATGCGTGGCCAGGAGGCTCGGTTGTTGAGTCTTTGTTGATTCCTACTTTGAATCAGCGGGGGATTTATGAATTAGAAGGCGTGATTGTGAGTCATTTCGATTCTGACCATGCTGGTGGTTATCCGGCATTACTTGAGAACTATACGCCAAAGTGGATAAGAACCAGTCAGAACATTATTCAAGAACGCCAATCTATCACTCAAGCCCCGTCTAATATTCAAACATGTACTATTGGAGAGGTTTGGAACTGGCAAGATGTTGTTTTTGAGGTGTTGTGGCCGCCTAAGCAAGTAAAGAGGGCGTATAACCCACATTCGTGTGTGGTCAAGATCTCAGATCATAGTGCTGATTTCTCAATGTTGCTCACTGGTGATATTGAACTGGTAAGTGAGTGGTTACTTGCTCGTGAAGGAGAACAGCTAAGGAGTGATGTTATGTTGGTTCCGCATCATGGCAGCGATTCGTCATCGATTAAGTCGTTTATTGAGGCGGTGTCTCCTCAGCTGGCGATAGCTTCTCTTGCCAAAGGCAACCAGTGGGGAATGCCGAGTGAGTTTGTTATTGAACGTTATCAGGAAGCGGGGAGTACTTGGCTAGATACTGGAGAAAGCGGACAAATAACCATCACTCTTAGCAAAGAAGGTTGGCAATATCATGCGATTAGAGAACAACAAGGCGGGCAGTGGTATAGGCAGATGCTCCGTAAGGGAGTAGAATAGATAGATTATTGTGAGAAAATTAAGCGATTCTATGTCAACACAAACAGATGAAACTACCTGGGTCACATTTAAAAGACTTTGGACTTATATTCGATTATATAAGGCCGGCCTAGGTGTTGCGGTAATTGCGCTTATTATAAATGCCGTTTCTGATACCTATATGATTTCCTTACTAAAGCCGTTACTTGATGAAGGCTTTGGTAATGCTGAATCTGACTTTTTACGTACACTTCCACTTATTATCTTTGCCATGATGTTCGTTCGTGGCGTCAGTGGCTTTGTTTCAACCTATTGCTTGAGTTGGGTCTCTGGCAATGTGGTGATGGAAATTCGTCGTAAGATTTTCAGCCATTTCATGCACATGCCTGTTTCTTTCTTCGATAAAGAACAGACAGGCGCATTGCTATCTCGAATTACTTACGATTCAGAGCAAGTGTCTGCAGCAACCAGTAAAGCGTTAGTCAGTATTGTCCGTGAAGGTGCAAGTATTATTGGCTTGTTGACGCTGATGTTCTGGAATAATTGGCAGTTATCTTTGGTGTTATTTGCTGTAGCGCCTTTGGTTGCGTGGGCGATCAGTATCGTATCGAAGCGATTCAGAAAGATCTCTAAGAACATGCAAACTAGCATGGGTCACGTTGCTTCTTCAGCTGAACAAATGCTGAAAGGGCATAAAGTGGTTCTAACTTACGGTGGTCAAGATCTAGAAAAACACCGCTTTGATAAAGTTAGTAACCAAATGCGCCAACAAAGCATGAAGTTAATCACTGCTCAAGCGGCCGCTAACCCGATTATTCAAATGATCGCATCAGTTGCGATTGTTGTTGTTCTATTCCTTGCTAGTGTCGATTCTATTAAAGCCGAGCTTACTGCTGGTACGTTTACCGTTGTCTTCTCTGCAATGTTTGGTCTATTACGTCCGCTAAAGGCGTTAACTAACGTAACGTCTGAATTCCAACGTGGTATGGCTGCGAGTACGACTCTATTTGGCTTGATGGATCTAGATACCGAGCAAAACAAAGGAACGTTGAAACCTGAAACTGTAACGGGTGAAGTTGCAGTAAAAGATGTCACGTTTACTTATGACGGTGCAGAAAAACCAGCACTTGATAAGGTCAGCTTTAATATACCGAAAGGTAAAACGGTTGCGCTTGTTGGGCGATCGGGTTCGGGTAAGAGTACCATTGCCAACCTATTTACTCGTTTTTATGACGTAGACTCTGGTTCAATTGAGCTTGATGGCCACGACATTCGTGATTACGAATTGAGAAATCTGCGTGAGCACTTTGCGCTCGTTTCTCAAAATGTACATCTGTTTAACGATACGGTGGCTAACAACATCGCTTACGCAGCAGAAGAACAGTATTCACGTGAACAGATCGAATACGCGGCTAAGCTTGCTCATGCAAGTGAGTTTATCGATGGTATGGAAAATGGCATTGATACGGTTGTGGGCGAGAATGGCGCGAGTCTATCTGGTGGTCAAAGACAGCGTATTGCGATTGCACGAGCGCTATTGAGAGATGCACCGGTTTTGATTCTTGATGAGGCAACGTCTGCACTGGATACAGAGTCAGAGAGAGCTATTCAATCTGCACTAGAAGAACTGCAGAAAGACAAAACAGTATTAGTTATCGCACACAGACTCTCTACCATCGAGCAAGCTGATGAAATTCTAGTGGTTGATGATGGACATATTGTAGAAAGGGGCGCACATGCTGAGCTAATCGCGCATGATGGTGCTTATGCACAATTACACCGAATTCAGTTCAGCGGATAAATTAGGTCTTGTTGTGATCGAAAAGATTTGGTTTAACAATCACCCGTTGAAATATCTTCTCTGGCCGCTTTTGTGGCCACTGAGTCTGCTGTTCAAAATGATCAGTAGTCGGCGTCGTAACGCTTATCTCTCAGGGAATAAAGAGACCTACCGCCCGCCTTTACCTGTTATTGTTGTGGGCAATATTACTGCTGGTGGAAATGGTAAAACACCGGTTGTGATTTGGTTAGTTGAGATGCTTCAGGCTCACGGCTTTAAACCCGGAGTCGTATCTCGTGGCTACGGTGCAAAAGCACCAAGCTATCCGTTGGTGTTGGATGAAAATACCCCAGCTGAGCATTCGGGTGATGAACCTCGCTTGATTCGTAAGCGAACTGGTGCGCCAGTCGCAGTCGACCCTGTGCGAGCTAACGCAGTGAAAGCATTGCTGAGCAAAGGCGTTGATGTGATTATCACTGACGATGGCCTTCAGCATTACGCGCTTGAACGCGACATTGAATTTGCAGTTATCGACGGCGCAAGACGCTTTGGTAGTGAGAGTTTGATTCCTTTAGGTCCATTACGAGAGCCGGTTTCTCGTTTAGATGAAGTCGACTTTTTGGTAAACAATGGCGGTAAAGCGCACGGTCGAGAGTTCTCGATGTCTTTGCTTCCAAGCCAAGCAGTTAACCTAAAGACTGGTCAGAAAAGGTCTGTGGCAAAATTACACAAGCTGGTGGCTTTTGCCGGTATTGGCCACCCACCGCGCTTTTTTAAAACATTGGAAGATCTTGATGGTGATGTGGTTTTCACACAGGGCTTCGCCGACCATCAAGATTTTGATAAAGATGAACTTCATGCCTTAGCTAATAAAGGTATGAATCTGATTATGACAGAAAAAGACGCTGTAAAATGCGAAGAATATGCGCAAGATAACTGGTGGTATCTTCCAGTTTCTGCGCAGTTTGATGAAGATTCGCAACAGCAAATTTTAAAAAGAATAAAAGAGGTTATGGAATACTATGGATCACCGTCTACTTGAGATCGTTGCTTGCCCTGTATGTAAAGGTAAACTAACTTTTGACAAGGATAAGCAAGAGCTTGTTTGTAAAATTGATCGCCTTGCTTACCCAATTAAAGAGGGTATTCCTGTTCTTTTAGAACCTGAAGCTCGCACCGTTTCTATGGATGAGGGTAAGTAATGTCTTATACGGTTGTTATACCTGCAAGATACCAATCGAGCCGTTTACCAGGGAAGCCACTTGCTGACATTGGTGGAAAGCCGATGATTCAATGGGTATACGAACAGTCAATGAAAGCGGGTGCCGATAACGTTATTATCGCTACCGACGACGCTCGAGTTGAAAAAGCGGCTAAAGCATTTGGCGCGACCGTTTGTATGACATCACCGAATCACGAATCGGGCACTGAACGCCTAGCTGAAGTGATTGAAGTTATGAATATTCCTGATGATCATATTATCGTGAATGTTCAAGGTGATGAGCCACTTATCCCACCTTCAATCATTAATCAGGTTGCCAACAATCTTGCTAACAGTACAGCCCCGATGGCAACGTTAGGTGTGGAAATTACTCATGCTGATGAAGTGTTTAACCCTAATGCCGTTAAAGTTGTAACCGATAAAGACGGTTACGCCTTGTATTTTAGCCGAGCAACCATCCCTTGGGATCGCGATGCTTACGCGAACAACGGTACTGCAGCGGAATCTCCTTTGCTTCGTCATATTGGTATCTATGCTTACCGAGCGGGTTTTATCAATACCTACATTAATTGGGAACCAAGCACTCTTGAACGTATTGAGTGCCTAGAGCAATTACGAGTACTTTGGTACGGTGAAAAAATCCACGTAGACGTTGCGGCGGAAGCACCGGCTGCTGGTGTTGATACGCCTGAAGACCTAGAAGCGGTTCGAGCTATTATTGGCTAAGCTTCTTTGAGCTGTTTACAGAACACCACTGAGCCTTGCTTATTGCGAGGCTTTTTTATGTCTATAGAAAATTGCGAACGTGTCTTATGGATCTAAGCTCGCGTATTGACCTAAGCAAACGGATATTGGGCTGGTTGCATTGGTTTATGCATCATCAACTCGGAATTATCTGAGATTTACCTCGCTCGAGTTCCAATTTTTCTCTATAATATGCCGCCTATAAAGTAGTGGCGAATCGCTAGTACAGAATAAAACTTACGACAAAACGTGGAGTAAAAGATGCCTTCTCAAAGCCCAGTGATTACGGTTGATGGACCAAGTGGTGCAGGTAAAGGTACCCTGTGTATGTTGCTAGCAGATAAGCTAGGCTTTCATCTTCTAGACTCAGGCGCGATCTATCGCGTATTGGCTTTAGCGGCAATTCACCATGGTGTGGATACTGAATCAGAGGATGCTTTAGTACCGCTTGCTACACACTTAGACGTGCAGTTTATTGCTGAAGGCGACTTAGTTAAGGTTATCCTAGAAGGTGAAGATGTGTCTGGTGAACTTCGTAAAGAAGAGACAGGCATGGCGGCTTCAAAAGTTGCTGCTTTACCTCGCGTTCGCGAAGCACTGCTTCGTCGTCAACGTGCATTCAGCGCTGCGCCTGGTTTGGTTGCAGATGGTCGTGACATGGGAACGGTTGTGTTTCCTGAAGCTGAAGCGAAAATATTTTTAGATGCAAGTGCTGAAGAGCGTGCGAGTCGCCGCCTTAAACAGTTGCAACAGAAGGGGTTAGATGTTAAATTTGACGACCTTTTGAGCGAGATCCAAGAGCGAGACGACCGAGATCGTAATCGCCCAGTGGCGCCACTTCGCCCTGCAGAGGATGCTCTAGTGCTTGATTCCACCTCAATGAATATTGAGCAGGTAGTAGAAAAAGCACTACACTATATTGAATCGAAACTGGCTGGGTAATTTCGCCGAGCTAGTACGAACGTTGGTCGCAAGGATGATGACCGGCGAATTTATCAACCCCATGCGGTAGGATACCCATGGACGTTTAATTATTGAAGATTAAATAATGACTGAATCTTTTGCTCAACTCTTTGAAGAGTTTCTATCTGAAACTGAATTCCAACAAGGCAGCATCGTTAAAGGTACTGTAGTAGCTATCGAGAACGGTTTCGTTCTTGTAGACGCTGGTCTTAAGTCTGAATCTGCTATCCCTGCTGAACAATTCAAGAACGCTGCTGGCGAACTTGAAGTTGAAGTTGGTGCTGAAGTAGACGTAGCTCTAGACGCTGTTGAAGATGGTTTCGGTGAAACTCAACTTTCTCGTGAGAAAGCTAAGCGTCACGAAGCTTGGATCGTACTTGAGAAAGCTTGCGAAGAAGCTGAAACTGTTGTTGGTATCATCAATGGTAAAGTTAAAGGCGGTTTCACTGTTGAACTTAACGGTATCCGTGCTTTCCTTCCTGGTTCTCTAGTAGACGTACGTCCTATCCGTGACACTGCTCACCTAGAAAACAAAGAGCTAGAGTTCAAAGTAATCAAGCTAGACCAGAAGCGTAACAACGTTGTTGTTTCTCGTCGTGCTGTTATCGAATCTGAAAACAGTGTTGAGCGTGACGAACTTCTTGAAACTCTACAAGAAGGTACTGAAGTTAAAGGTATCGTTAAGAACCTTACTGACTACGGTGCATTCGTTGACCTTGGCGGTGTTGACGGTCTTCTACATATCACAGATATGGCTTGGAAGCGCGTTAAGCACCCATCAGAGATCGTTAACGTTGGTGACGAAATCCTAGTTAAAGTTCTTAAGTTCGATCGTGAGCGCACTCGTGTTTCACTAGGTCTTAAGCAACTAGGCGAAGATCCATGGGTAGCAATCGCTAAGCGTTACCCAGAAGGTCACAAGCTTTCTGGTCGTGTTACAAACCTAACTGACTACGGCTGCTTCGTTGAAATCGAAGAAGGCGTTGAAGGTCTAGTACACGTTTCTGAAATGGATTGGACTAACAAGAACATCCACCCTTCTAAAGTTGTTAATGTTGGCGACGAAGTTGAGGTTATGGTTCTTGATATCGACGAAGAACGTCGTCGTATCTCTCTAGGTCTGAAACAGTGTAAAGCTAACCCATGGCAGTCATTTGCAGAAATGCAAGCTAAGGGCGACAAAGTTACTGGTAAGATCAAGTCTATCACTGACTTTGGTATCTTCATCGGTCTAGAAGGTGGTATCGACGGTCTTGTACACCTATCTGACATTTCTTGGAACGCTGCCGGCGAAGAAGCTGTACGTGAATACAAGAAAGGCGACGAAATCTCTGCTGTTGTTCTAGCAGTAGATGCAGAGCGTGAGCGTATTTCTCTTGGCGTTAAGCAAATGGAAAACGACCCGTTCAACGCATACGTTGCTGACAACAAGAAAGGTGTTCTTGTAAACGGTACTGTTACTGCAGTTGACGCGAAAGGCGCTACTATCGAGCTAATCGAAGGCGTTGAAGGTTACATCCGCGCTTCTGAAGTTTCTCGCGACCGTATCGAAGATGCATCTCTAATCCTAAGCGTTGGCGACAGCGTTGAAGCGAAGTTCACTGGTGTAGACCGTAAGAACCGCGTAATCAACCTATCTATCAAAGCTAAAGATGAAGCTGATGAGCAAGAAGCAATGGCTTCACTGAACAAGTCTGAAGAAGGCGCGTTCGGTAACGCAATGGCAGACGCATTCAAAGCTGCTAAAGGCGAATAATAGCTTCTCATTAAGAGAATTATAGCTATCTAGCCAAGAAAGGAGCCGTAAGGCTCCTTTTTTTTTGCTTATTTTTCCGATAGGTCTATAATTTCTAAAAAGAAAACCAACGAGGGTAACTATGACTAAGTCTGAATTGATTGAAAGACTGTGCGCTGAGCAAACGCATCTTTCTGCAAAAGAAATTGAAGACGCTGTAAAAGACATTTTAGAGCATATGGCTTCAACACTAGAAAGTGGTGATCGAATCGAAATTCGCGGTTTTGGCAGCTTTTCTCTGCATTATCGTGAGCCTCGTGTTGGACGTAACCCAAAGACTGGTGACAAGGTTGAGTTAGAAGGTAAATACGTTCCTCACTTCAAACCAGGTAAAGAGCTGCGTGAACGAGTAAACTCAGGAATGTAGCCTACTTATCGGAATTAAGAAAAGCGGCATACTATAATGTATGCCGCTTTTTTATGACCATAATATGGTGGTCTGATTAGTAATTTTCCTGCATAATCGTACAGCTAACCAACCAATGAGTGATGAACTATGAAAATTATAAAAATAGTCGCCGTTATCGCACTTTTCCTAATTGCACTGGCTTTAGGCTCTCAAAACCAAACAACTGTGAATTTCAACTATCTGCTAGCGCAAGGTGACTTCCACCTATCAAGTTTATTAGGTGTTGTATTCGTTTCAGGCTTCGCCCTTGCTTGGTTAGTCTTTGGTAATATGCACATGCGGTCTCAGCTAAAAATTCATCGCTTGAAGAAGCAACTCAATAAGCAATCAAAGCAGGTCCCTGCTGATACTAAAGCTTAAAGGCTATATTTGATGTTAGAGTTACTGTTCTTACTTTTGCCCATCGCAGCCGCTTATGGCTGGTATATGGGTAATCGTAACGCTCAGCAAGAAAAACAAAAGCAATCACACCAGATCTCCCGTCAATACGTGACGGGTTTGAACCTATTACTGTCAGATCAATCTGACAAAGCGGTTGATCACTTTATTGAACTGCTTCAAGTAGACAATGAAACCATCGATACTCACTTGGCTTTGGGCAACTTGTTCCGCTCAAGAGGCGAAGTCGACCGCGCTATTCGTATTCACCAAAATCTCATCTCTCGTTCGGGGCTTACCCTCGATCAGAAAAATCTCGCACTGCAACAATTAGCTAAAGACTACATGGTCTCTGGCTTCCTTGATCGCGCTGAAAAAATCTTTGAACAACTTGTAGAAGAACCTGACCATAAAGAGGGCGCTTTACAGCAGTTGGTGGCTATTTATCAGCAGACCCGTGAGTGGAACAAGGCTATCCATTACGGAAATATCTTAGTTAAGCTCGGCAAGAAAAAAATGAAGATGCGTGCCACAGTCGCGCATTTCTGGTGTGAGCTTGCAATGCAAGAACAAGCCGATGGTAATCGTTCTAAAGCGCTTCAGCATTTTAAGAAGGCGCTTTCTGAAGACCCTAAATGTGTTCGCGCAAGTATCGCACTAGGGAAGTTCCACTTAGCGAACGAAGATTACCAAAAGACAATTGATTGTCTTGAATCGGTACTTGAACAAGATATCGATTTTATCAGTGAGGTGTTGCCAACCCTTGCTGAGTGTTACCACAAGCTTGGACAAGAAGCTCAATTGGTCGAGTTCCTCAAAGCGTGTATTCAGAAGAAAGCCGGTGTATCTGCCGAACTGATGCTGGCGCAATTGGTTGCTCACCATGAAGATGTAGGCTCTGCTCAAGAGTTACTGACAAAGCAGCTTGTTAAAAATCCAACCATGAAAGGTTTTTATCGATTAATCGATTACCACCTAGCGGAAGCAGAAGAAGGCCGAGCAAAAGACAGCTTAACCACACTTCAATCTATGGTTGGTGAACAGCTTAAGGTTAAGCCTCATTACCGTTGTCGTCAGTGTGGTTTCTCGACACACTCTTTGTATTGGCACTGCCCTTCATGTAAAGGGTGGGGGACGATCAAGCCTATTCGTGGGCTTGATGGTGAATAGATTTGTGGTCACTTTAAGACCAAATTATTAATTGCAGCTTTCGGGCTGCATTTTTATGACTGTTATTTATCACCTGCTTAGGTGATTAGAAATTTTTAGAAAGTTAACTGCGTTAGGAGATGAAATGAACGACCAAAAAATCATTGTAGCCTTGGATTATGATAATCAAGCGGATGCGTTAGCCTTTGTCGATCGAATTGACCCAGCATCTTGCCGCCTAAAAGTGGGCAAAGAGATGTTTACCCTGTTTGGCCCTGAATTTGTTCGTGAATTACATAAGCGTGGTTTCTCAGTATTTTTAGACCTTAAATTCCACGACATCCCGAACACATGTTCAAAAGCAGTCCGTGCTGCCGCTGAACTGGGTGTTTGGATGGTGAACGTACACGCAAGTGGCGGTGAGCGTATGATGACGGCTTCTCGCGAAATCTTAGAACCTTATGGCAAAGATCGTCCACTGTTAATCGGTGTAACGGTACTCACCAGTATGGAGCAATCTGACTTAGCGGGTATCGGTCTGGATCTTGAACCACAACAACACGTGATGCGCTTGGCTTCTCTAACGAAAAACTCTGGCTTAGACGGTGTTGTATGTTCTGCACAAGAGGCTTCTTTGCTTAAAGGTGCACTTGGTCAAGAGTTCAAGCTAGTTACTCCAGGTATTCGTCCTGTCGGCGCAGATGTTGGTGACCAGAAGCGCATCATGACGCCTTCTAAAGCGATTGAATCAGGTTCAGACTACCTTGTTATTGGTCGTCCGATTACGCAAGCGATAGACCCTGCTGCTGTACTTGCAGAGATCAACGGTACGCTTGCTTAAGTCTATATTTGGATTGAGATATAAATAAAGAAGGCCAGCAAATTGCTGGCCTTAATTTTTTAGTCTGGATTAGTCTAAACTGGACTGAATGTTCTGTGTGGAGCCTAAACCGGAGCACCACTATGGAATTTGAAGTCGCTGTCTTCTGAAGTGATAAGATCAGCTTCTACTTGAGCAAAATGCGAAATACGCTCTGAAATATCTTTCCCTGCGATCTGTTCTGCTAGCTCAAGGTAATCTTGGTAGTGGCGAGCTTCTGAACGAAGTAGAGACACGTAAAACTTCTCCATGTCTTCTTCCAAGAAAGGAGCCAATTTAGCGAAGCGCTCACAAGAGCGAGCTTCAATAAACGCACCGATGATAAGCTTATCAACCAGAGCATCAGGCTCGTAAGTCTTAACTTGTTTGATCAAGCCCTTAGCGTAACGACCCGCCTCGATTGGCTGGTAAGTCACGCCTTTCTTCTCCATCAACTCCATGACTTGGTAGAAGTGATGCAGCTCTTCTTTGATCAGTAAAACCATCTTATCGATTAGGTCAGCACCGTAATTACAGCCTTCTTTCGCTGTGATTTGCTTGGATACGTTGCTTTTACCACGCAGAGACTCTAAGTCTCCGATACGACGGTAAGCAAATTGCTCGTATGGCAAAATCCATTCATTCAGTTGCTTCGCGCTTTCTTTATCGACGGCGTACTTGCGAATAAGGAATAAAGCACTCTGTGCCGCCTTAAGTTCACACAGCATGTGATCGCGTAGAATGATGTGAAGATTTTCTGGCTTTTTGGCTTCATCTATCCATGAATCTGGCGTTTCGGCTTTAAGAAAAGAGTGGATTGGAGCGAGTAATTCTTGATACATGGTCAGGGAAAGTTTGTTGATAATGCGGGGATTTTATCACAGCTCAAGAGATCTCCCTATACAGAGAAAGGAAATTCAACAGCTACAAAAAAGGCCGCCTATTTAATGTAAATAAGGCGGCCTTTAAGTGTTGAGTTAGACTGTTACCATTTCTTCTTCTGACCGAAGAGGGCATCCATATCGTCTTCTCGTTCTTTAGATTCCATCTGCTGCAAATCTTGAGCGTTTTTGTCTTGGCGTTTCTGGTCAAGCTCGTTAAGCATCTGTTGAAGCTTTTCTTTGGCTTGATTAGAGTACGAGTCGTTCTTAGTCGCCAAAGCATCAATACCTTTGCGTAATAGCTGAATCGCTGTTCCCGGTTGTCCGCGAGAAATCGAATCGTTTGCACGTTTGATAACATTTTCAATGTTAATACGGATTTGAATTGTTTCTAGGCGAGCATTTTCAACCACATAAGCTTGAGTCTCGAAACGGCCTTTATTGTGCTCGTTGCGCACCGTATCACGCAGGCGTTTAACTAACTTAAGCATCATGATCGCTTGCTTGTCACTACTTGGTACGCGGAAAGCGGTACTCTCGCCACCTTTGTAGTTCTCTTTTAGCTGAGTGATTTGTTGTTTTACGCTTTCAATGCGTTGGGCAAGCTGCTTATTTTTTGGATCGAGTTGATACATGTTTTCTAATGCATCAAGAATTCGATTGTTTAAGCATACAAGAAGATCTTGGCTAAACGGCATGTGATGAGCGTTGCCAATCAGTTCTTCTGTACCGTCAATAATGGTTAGATAACGAGAAGCTTCCTGTTTCTTCGCTGTTTCTACCTTAACTTTATATTGAAGCATGATGTTGTAGCCTAAAACTAACACCAAAAGAACGGCTACTAAGACGATTATTAAACCAATATTCATATATTTGAGTCTGCTTATTATTTTCTATAGCTAACTGGAGAGGATACACGATTCCATTGTGTATCGGCACTCGTAAATTGCAATTTCTGATTATCTCTTGTTGAGCGAAATCGGCAATCAAAACTTACCAACTAATGTATGAGAATGAGGGTTGGGTTGCAAAGCGTTAGTGATGTTTTTGTTTGTTAAGCTAGAAAAACTCAATTTTCCTGTCATTTTTGTGTTCGAAGCGTTATAACTATTAATTATATTACACGCGACTATAACGCTCTCTTTGCAAATAAGTTAGCACAGAAATGAGTAAAGGATTACGAGGTTAGATATGAAGTTACAGCAACTGAAGTACATTGTTGAGGTTGTAAACCATAACCTAAATGTTTCAGCTACAGCAGAGAGTTTGTACACATCTCAGCCTGGCATTAGTAAGCAAGTTAGATTACTTGAAGACGAACTAGGCATTCAGATTTTTGAGCGTAGCGGCAAGCATCTAACGCAGGTTACCCAAGCGGGTGAGGATATCATTCGTATCTCTCAAGAGATTTTGGCGCGCGTTGAAAGTATTAAAGCGGTAGCGGGTGAACACACACATCCAGAGATGGGTACATTGAATATTTCAACGACTCATACTCAAGCTCGTTATGCACTGCCTGATGTGATTAAAGGTTTCACGGCGCGCTATCCAAAAGTATCGCTTCACATGCACCAAGGTACGCCAAGCCAAATGTCAGAAGCCGTCGCTAAAGGTACAGCGAATTTTGCGATTGCGACAGAAGCACTTCACCTTTACCAAGATGCGATAATGCTGCCTTGTTACCACTGGAACCGTTCTATCGTGGTAACAAAAGATCACCCGCTGGCTCAAAAGCAAAATATCACCATCGAAGATCTGGCTGCTTATTCTCTGGTGACTTACGTCTTTGGCTTTACTGGTCGCTCTGAATTGGATACTGCCTTCAATAAAGTAGGTCTAACGCCACGTGTTGTGTTTACTGCTACGGATGCCGATGTAATCAAAACTTACGTTCGTATGGGCATTGGTGTTGGTGTGATTGCGAGCATGGCGATTGACCATGAACAAGATACCGATTTGGTTGCTATTGATGCGAGCCACCTATTTGGTGCGAGCACAACCAGCATTGGCTTTAGAAAAGGTACGTTCCTGCGTTCTTACATGTTTGATTTCATGGAGCGCTTTGCACCTCACTTAACTCGTCCAGTGGTAGAGCAAGCTATCTCTTTGAAATCAAATGAAGAAATCGAAGAGATGTTTAAAGATATCGAGCTTCCAGTTCGTTAATCACAACATACAAAACTAGATTCTTAATCGGCCTGTATTTACAGGCCGTTTTTCTTTTTGGCATTTAGCGTTCACCTTTCGTTCTCTTTACCTCGATCCTTTTCATTTACGCCGGTTACCCCTACAATCCACGCACCATAGGGGGAAGCATGCATTCACGATTTAAAATACTCGACTCATTTTTGCTTGAGCACCAAGTTTATTGGCGTTCTGAGCCTTTTCACCTATGCCAAACACAGCAGCAGCCATGGCAAGAAGTTAACTCGCCACTCGTTGACTGGTTAAATAGCTTAACGACTGAAAATATTCAGACGTTAAAAGAGCAGCCTGATCTGTTGATTACTGAGCTCGCTCGTTTTCTGCCTCAGCTTACGCTGGTTCATCAAAGCACTCAATTTACTAATACAGCTCTCAAAGGTCTGCA
This sequence comes from Vibrio sp. 1S139, assembly GCF_041439475.1. Taxonomy (NCBI): domain Bacteria; kingdom Pseudomonadati; phylum Pseudomonadota; class Gammaproteobacteria; order Vibrionales; family Vibrionaceae; genus Vibrio; species Vibrio sp. 1S139. Next base: position 90,767 of record NZ_JBGOOD010000003.1, on the reverse strand, counting down.
GCTTCCTAGAGGGACTGAAGACGGTATCCCTGGAAGAAAGCTACAGCAAATCGTATCTATGGGGGAGGCCGCGCTTGAACATCATCACGGTGAAGAGTGGTTGGAGTGGTGTTCTGGTAAAGGATTCCTAGGACGAATTTTGTCTCAGCAATCGAGCCAAAAGGTGACCAGTTTTGAATGGCAACAATCATTGTGTGAAAGCGGCCAAAAGATTGCAGATGCACAACGTTTAGAAATGACATTTGTTCAAGGTGATGCCTTCAGTGATAGTGCTGACAAGGTGTTTAATGCCAATCAACATGCGGTAGCACTGCATGCTTGTGGCGATCTACATGTTGAGTTAGTTAAAAAGTCCGTATCGCATGGGCTTCCTGCGGTGACTATATCCCCTTGTTGTTACCACCTTATTCGAGACGACAACTACCAGACAATGTCATCAGTGGCAAAAGCCTCAGCGTTAACATTGAGCAAGAGTGATTTGCGAATCCCACTTCAAGAAACCGTTACTGGTGGTGAAAGAGTAAAAAGACATCGTCAACTAGAGATGAGCTATCGTCTAGGCTTCAGCCAGTTGCTTAAGGCTGAACTTAACATTGACGAATACATTCCTGTACCGAGCATCAAAAAATCAGAGTTAGCTGAGGGTTTTGAATCTTTCTGCCGTTGGGCTTCTGAAGTGAAAGAGATAACACTTGGTTCGGATATCGATTTTGAATCCTATTTTGCTCAAGGCGAGAAACTTTTCTGGGAAATGGAGAAGCTGAGTTTGGTTCAACAAGTTTTCAGACGACCATTGGAGATATGGCTAGCTTTAGATAAAGCGATTTACCTACAAGAGCAAGGCTATGAGGCGAGCATCGAAGAGTTTTGTGGACGTAGTATCACACCCAGAAACCTGTTGATTCATGGTGTTAAGAACGACCGATAGACGATGCGTCTAGTAGAAAGCATGCTCCTTACAGCTTTCGAACGTTAGTGTTACAGAGACAAAAAAGCCAGTTCGACATAATCGGACTGGCTTTTTTCATATGTATGATTCAACTGAGCGCCTCAACGAGAAAATTTGACGCTCAGTGACTCATGACATCATTAGTTGAACATCGCGATAGCTTCAGCTGGATCTACGTATTCTAGGTCAAAGCTATCTGCAACTTCTTTACAAGTCACTTTACCGTGAATCACGTTAAGACCTTCTAGGAAGCCTTTGTCTGATAGAAGTGCTTCGCGGTAACCTTTGTTCGCTAGCTTAACAATGTAAGGAAGTGTTGCATTGTTTAGTGCGTAAGTTGAAGTGCGAGCAACAGCACCAGGCATGTTTGCAACACAGTAGTGAACTACGTCGTCAACGATGTAAGTTGGATCTGCGTGTGTCGTCGCGTGCGAAGTTTCGAAACAACCGCCTTGGTCGATAGCAACGTCAACAACCGCTGAACCTGGTTTCATCTTAGCGATGTGCTCTTTTGTAACCAGTTTAGGTGCTGCTGCACCAGGGATCAGTACTGCACCAATCACTAGGTCTGCTTCTAGAACATGCTTCTCGATAGCGTCTTCAGTAGAATAAACCACTTTTGCGCGACCTTGGAACTCTTCATCAAGGCGACGAAGCGTGTCCACGTTACGGTCAAGAATCGTTACATCAGCGCGAAGGCCAACAGCCATACGTGCTGCGTTAGCACCTACAACACCGCCGCCAACAACAACAACTTTCGCTGGTTCAACACCAGGAACGCCGCCTAGAAGAAGACCACAACCACCGTTAGATTTCTCCAATGTTTGTGCACCTGCTTGAATAGACATGCGACCAGCTACTTCAGACATTGGTGCTAATAGTGGCAAGCGACCCATATTATCTGTTACAGTCTCATAGGCTACGCAGACAGCTTTGCTCTTGATAAGCTCTTCAGTTTGTGGAAAATCTGGTGCAAGGTGTAAATAAGTAAATAATATTTGCCCTTCGCGAAGCATAGCTCGCTCGACAGCTTGAGGTTCTTTAACCTTTACAATCATCTCTGCTTTCGCGAAAACGTCAGCAGCAGTAGGAAGAATGGATGCGCCTACAGCGATGTAATCATCGTCTGAAAAACCGATACCAGTACCGGCATTGGTTTCTACAAAAACTTGGTGGCCGTGTGAGATTAGTTCTCTCACGCTAGCTGGGGTCATACCAACGCGGTATTCGTGGTTCTTGATTTCCTTAGGTACGCCAATGATCATCCTGACTCCTCATTTTATTTTGGTTGTTTTATCTATGTGTAGGGTAATTCTGTCGAATTAATATCTAGTATAGATAGGTTTAGATAAAATTTGATACTGAATATTAAAAAGTTGTAGTATATTTTTTTGCAAGGAAGTAATAAGGTGGAATAAAAAATGGCAGACAATTATAAGAAGCCGTCCAAGGAACTAGATCGTATTGACCGCAACATTCTTAATGAGTTGCAAAAAGACGGTCGTATCTCAAACGTTGAACTCTCAAAACGAGTAGGACTTTCTCCAACTCCATGTCTTGAACGTGTTCGTCGTTTAGAACGTCAAGGTTACATTACTGGGTACACAGCGTTGCTGAACCCACAGTACCTTGATGCTTCACTTTTAGTGTTTGTTGAAATTACGTTGAACCGTGGTGCGCCAGATGTGTTCGAACAATTCAACACCGCTGTGCAGAAACTGGATGACATCCAAGAGTGTCATTTAGTGTCGGGTGATTTTGACTATCTTCTAAAAACACGTGTATCTGATATGGGTGCTTACCGTAAGCTACTGGGTGATACGTTACTTCGTCTACCGGGCGTAAACGACACTCGAACTTACGTAGTAATGGAAGAAGTGAAACAAACCAATCAACTTGTGATTAAAACTCGTTAGTCACAATTGGTGAAATGAAAGAAAGCGGACATTTGTTCCGCTTTCTTGCTTTCTGGAATTGGGTTTTTCTGTTTGATATGGTTAAATCAACAGTGGTTTCATTGAAACGAGTGGCTTTGGCCGCTCGAGATGTTTTTATCCCGTTTAATTATTAAGTTGGTTTATGTTCAAGCAGAGCAGTAATAAAGTAGAAACAATCATTAAAACGAGTGAAGAGCCTCAGTCTCCTCGTTTGAGTGGTTCTCAACGTCTCAAAGAGTGCAGTCTGATTCTCGGTGTTCTCTTCTCTATTCTACTTGCCGTTGCGTTATTAACTTTTAGTCCTGCAGACCCATCATGGTCGCAAACGGCGTGGGGTGGTGACATTCAAAATGCGGGTGGCTACCTAGGTGCTTGGTTGGCGGATACGCTTTTCTTCGTATTTGGCTCTTTGGCTTACCCTCTGCCTATCTTAGTGACGGTTGCTGCGTGGGTTTTATTCCGCAAACGTAATGAAGACGAGCAGATCGACTTCATGCTGTGGGGCACTCGCTTACTTGGCCTGACTATCCTAATTCTTACGAGTTGTGGTTTAGCGGATATCAACTTTGACGACATCTGGTACTTTTCATCCGGTGGCGTGGTAGGTGACGTTTTAACAAGCCTTGCACTTCCAACGTTGAATGTTCTTGGTAGTACGCTGGTTCTTCTTTTCTTATGGGGTGCTGGTTTCACTCTATTAACCGGTATCTCTTGGCTAAGCATTGTGGAATGGTTGGGTGAATGTGCCATCAAATTTTTCACGTCTACTGTTAATAAGGCTCGTGGCCAAGACCAAGAGCTGCTTGAGCCTCAATTAAGAGAATCAGCAGACCGCGATTTAATCGAAGAACGTCATCAGCAGCATCAAGCGCCAACTTACCGCGATGTTCCTGCTATAGAAGGCAACAAAGAATCAACAGAGCATGATCCGCTAGATCCTGCGATGAGTTTTTCTGCGACCAATGAGTCGGCAGACGTGGCGACAAATGCGCGAGACAATGCTGCATCGCCGAAGCGTCATTACAATATTCATATGCCTGTCGATGCTCCTGCGAAACAAGAAGCTCCTGTTCATGAAGAACCTCAGGTTCAGCCTCAAGCGGTAATTGAGTCAGAGCAAACGATCCCTGCAGCAGCTGTTTACCAAGCGCCAGAAGAACCGCTAGAAGAAGGTATTGAGCGCTCTAAACAGTTGAATGCAACGATAGAGCAGCTAGAAAATGCGGCCATGTATGAAGATGACCTAGCAGAACAAGATCAGGTTGACGCGCATGATTCTCAGGTTGCTTACCAACAATACATGCAGAACGAACAACCAGAAGTTGGCCCTGCTCATGCTGACCTTAGAAGTGCTGAACCAGAATTAGATAGCTCACCACAAGTAAATGGCGAATTTGGTTCTGAAGATGTTCAACCTGAATCTTTATACGCTTCACCTATGGGCGAGCCAGAAGCAACCGTGGAAGACGATTTCTCTGCACAACCTTCACCGTTTGATGTTACGGAAGAGCAAAGCTACCAACAGGGCTCAGAGCTTGAATCAGAACAGGCTGAAGCTGAATTAGCTGACGCAGCATTAATCGAAGAACAGTTTGAACCTTTCCCTTATCAAGAAGAACATTCAGAACCTGAACAGCCAACAGCACAAAACCTAGAGCCAACTGTTGATCTTCCTTGGGAAGAAGTAACGGAAGAAGAACCTGCGCATCAAGATCAAGATCAAGATGTCGCCGCATTCCAAAGCATTGTTTCTGAAGCCCAAGCGAATATGGCAGCGGCGCAGAATCCGTTCTTGGTTCAACAAGATGTTAATTTACCTAAGCCTGCTGAGCCATTACCCACGCTTGAATTGTTATTCCACCCTGAAAAGCGTGAAACCTTTATTGACCGTGATGCGCTAGAGGCAATTGCTCGTCTTGTTGAATCTAAGCTAGCGGACTACAAGATCAAAGCAGACGTTGTCGACATTTTCCCAGGTCCAGTAATCACTCGATTCGAACTTGATCTGGCTCCAGGTGTGAAAGTAAGCCGTATTTCTGGCCTTTCTATGGACTTAGCGCGTTCGCTCTCTGCATTGGCAGTACGTGTCGTAGAAGTGATTCCGGGTAAACCTTATGTTGGCTTAGAACTGCCGAATATGAGTCGCCAAACGGTATTCTTCTCAGACGTGGTTGCTAGCCCTCAGTTCCAAGAAGCGAAATCGCCAACGACAGTGGTTCTAGGACAAGACATCGCTGGTGAAGCCGTTATTGCTGATCTATCGAAAATGCCTCACGTTCTGGTTGCAGGTACAACCGGTTCTGGTAAGTCGGTAGGTGTGAACGTAATGATTCTGAGTATGCTTTACAAAGCATCACCGGAAGATGTTCGCTTCATCATGATCGACCCGAAAATGCTTGAGCTATCGGTTTATGAGGGTATTCCTCATCTATTGTCTGAAGTGGTAACCGACATGAAAGATGCGTCGAACGCCCTTCGTTGGTGTGTTGGCGAGATGGAACGACGTTATAAGCTGATGTCAGCATTAGGCGTTCGTAACATTAAAGGTTACAACGATAAGCTTAAGATGGCAGCGGAAGCGGGTCACCCAATTCACGATCCACTGTGGAAGCCGGGCGACAGCATGGACCCAGAAGCGCCATTGCTTGAGAAACTGCCTTACATTGTGGTTATCGTTGATGAATTTGCCGACCTAATCATGGTGGTTGGTAAGAAGGTTGAAGAACTGATTGCACGTTTGGCACAAAAAGCACGTGCGGCGGGTGTTCACTTGATCCTAGCGACGCAACGTCCATCAGTGGATGTTATTACTGGTCTTATTAAAGCGAACATTCCAACCCGTGTGGCCTTTACGGTATCAACTAAAACGGATTCACGAACTATCCTTGACCAAGGTGGTGCGGAATCACTATTGGGCATGGGTGATATGCTTTACTTGCCACCGGGTTCTAGCCATACAACTCGTGTTCACGGTGCCTTTGCATCTGATGACGATGTACACGCAGTCGTGAATAACTGGAAAGCGCGTGGTAAGCCAAACTATATTGATGAAATCACCAACGGCGAACAAACCCCAGAAACCTTGCTTCCGGGTGAGAAGATGGAAGGTGATGAAGAGGTCGATCCTCTGTTTGATCAAGTGGTAGAACACGTTGTTCATTCACGTCGTGGCTCAGTTTCAGGCGTACAGCGTCGATTCAAGATTGGCTACAACCGTGCTGCACGTATTGTCGAGCAACTTGAAGCTCAAGGTATAGTAAGTGCTCCAGGTCATAACGGTAACCGAGAAGTCTTAGCACCAGCGCCACCAAAAGATTAGTTCCGGTAGGAACTCATAACTATTCAGTCGGTCAAATCGAAAATATGACCGACTTATGTTCTAACAGGATTATTGATGAAAAAAGTATTCGCACTTTTATTTATGAGCTTCTCAGTGTTTGCTTCTCCGAAAGAAGAGTTGAGTAGCCGCTTGGCATTAAACGCAGGCTTCAGCGCTGACTTTAAACAAGTCGTGACCAGCCCTGATGGTGATGTTGTTATGGAAGGTGAGGGCACGGTAGAGATTGCACGCCCAAGCCTGTTCCGCTGGGAGACCACGTTCCCTGATGAAAACTTGTTGGTATCTGATGGCCAAAGCTTGTGGTACTACAGCCCGTTCATTGAGCAAGTGAGCATTTATTGGCAAGAGCAAGCGACATCACAGACACCTTTTGTCCTGCTTACACGTAACCAAGAAAGTGATTGGGATAACTATAATGTGGTGCAAACGAGTAACCAATTCACGCTAACGCCAACTGCTGTCGATTCTAATCAGGGCGACTTCCAGATTAATATCACCGAAAAGGGCATTGTTCAGGGCTTTAATGTGATTGAACAAGACGGTCAAAAAGGTGAGTTTACCTTTAGCAATGTTGATTTGGGTAAACCTGCAGCAGACCGCTTTACTTTTGTGGCACCGGAAGGTGTCGAGGTCGACGACCAAAGAAACTGATCTAAACAAGCAGATCGTTTGGTAGTACGTCGATAGGCATTAATGCCATCAACGAATCAAGAGATTGCAATTGAGTAATTACAGCTTAGATTTTGCGGGGGACGAAGATTTTCGTCCCCTTGCTGCTCGTATGAGACCGGAAACTGTCGAACAGTACATCGGTCAGCAGCATATATTAGGCCCAGGTAAACCACTTCGCAGAGCGTTGGAAGCGGGCCATATCCACTCGATGATTTTGTGGGGGCCTCCGGGCACCGGTAAAACGACGTTAGCCGAAGTTGCAGCAAACTATGCGAATGCTGAAGTGGAACGCGTATCGGCGGTAACCTCGGGCGTAAAAGACATTCGTATTGCAATTGAAAAAGCGCGCGAGAACAAGCAAGCAGGGCGCAGAACCATCCTGTTTGTGGACGAAGTCCATCGCTTTAACAAAAGTCAGCAAGATGCTTTTCTGCCTCATATCGAAGATGGCACCGTGACCTTTATTGGTGCGACGACAGAAAACCCATCTTTTGAACTGAACAACGCTTTGTTGTCACGTGCGCGTGTCTACAAACTGACGTCCCTGAACACAGATGATATTTCTCTTGTCATTCGCCAAGCGATTGAAGATAAGCAACGTGGGTTAGGTGATGTGCCTGTTGATTTTGCTGATAATGTTTTAGATCGCCTTGCAGAACTGGTTAACGGCGACGCGCGTATGTCGCTTAACTACCTTGAACTGCTGTATGACATGGCAGAAGACAACGATAAAGGCGAGAAAGCGATAACCTTGCAGTTGTTGGCTGAAGTGGCTGGTGAGAAAGTCGCTCGTTTCGATAACAAGGGTGATATTTGGTACGACCTAATCTCCGCGGTTCATAAGTCAATTCGTGGCTCAAACCCTGATGCGGCCTTGTACTGGTCAGCACGAATGATTGCTGCGGGTTGTGATCCTTTGTATATTGTTAGACGCTTGCTGGCGATTGCTTCTGAAGATATCGGTAACGCTGATCCTCGCGCCATGCAGGTAGCGATGTCGGCTTGGGATTGCTTCACGCGCATTGGCCCTGCTGAAGGGGAGCGTGCGATTGCGCAGGCGGTTGTTTATCTCGCATGTGCACCAAAGAGTAACGCCGTTTACACCGCGTGGAAGCAAGCGTTAACAGATGCTCACAATCTTCCTGAATATGAAGTGCCGCATCATTTGCGAAATGCACCGACAACTTTGATGAAGGACATGGGCTACGGGCAAGAATACCGTTATGCTCATGACGAACCAGGAGCCTACGCCGCTGGTGAAAAGTATCTGCCTCCTGAAATGGGAGAGAAGCAATACTATTTCCCAACAAAACGAGGCTTAGAGACCAAAATTGGCGAGAAGCTAGATTATCTGGCGGATTTGGACGCAAAAAGCCCACAAAAACGCTATGAAAAGTAGTCTTTTTTGGATATCGTTACCTAGTCATAAAATTTCAATTAAATCGTTATAAATTGGTCGAAATAACACCAGTTTTAGGGGTTTAGCAGTGATTCAGTAGCAAGCTACTGAATATTCAAATAACTAAAGCATAGGATTAGCAATGCTGGATTCTAAATTACTTCGAGCTGAGCTGGATGAAACAGCGGCAAAATTAGCACGTCGAGGCTTCACCCTTGATGTAGAGACAATTCGTGAACTTGAAGAAAAACGTAAGTCCCTTCAGATGAAAACTGAAGAGCTACAAGCGTTACGTAACTCTCGATCGAAGTCCATTGGTCAAGCGAAAGCAAAAGGCGACCATGAAGAAGCTGAGCGTATCCTTGCAGAAGTAGGCAACTTAGGCGCAGAACTAGACCAAGCTAAAGTAGCATTGGCTGATCTTCAATCTGAGCTAGAAACGATCACAATGTCTATTCCTAACCTACCTGATGCAGAAGTGCCAGATGGTAAAGATGAAGACGATAACGTAGAAGTTTCTCGTTGGGGTCAACCTAAGACTTACGACTTTGAAGTGAAAGATCACGTCGATCTTGGCGAAATGTCTGGCGGTCTTGATTTTGCTAGCGCAGTTAAAATCTCGGGTTCTCGTTTCATCGTGATGAAAGGCAAATTTGCACGTCTACACCGTGCTATTGCTCAGTTCATGCTGGACCTTCACACTGATGAGCACGGCTACACAGAAATGTACGTACCGTATCTAGTGAACCACGATAGCCTTTACGGTACTGGTCAACTTCCTAAGTTCGGCGAAGACTTGTTCCACACAAGCCCGCTAACTGAGCAAGTAAGTGACGTACCTCTTAAGACTTTATCGCTTATCCCTACTGCGGAAGTACCGGTAACGAACATGGTTCGTGACACGATCACTGATGAAGCTGAACTGCCACTTAAGATGACAGCTCACACGCCGTGTTTCCGTTCTGAAGCGGGTTCTTACGGTCGTGACACTCGTGGTCTTATCCGTATGCACCAATTCGATAAAGTTGAATTAGTACAAATCACTAAGCCAGAAGACTCAATGGCAGCGCTTGAAGAGCTAACTGGCCACGCTGAGAAAGTACTTCAACTTCTAGAGCTTCCTTACCGTAAAGTGATTCTATGTACAGGTGACATGGGCTTCGGTTCTGCGAAAACTTACGACTTAGAAGTATGGGTTCCAGCACAAGAGACTTACCGTGAGATTTCTTCTTGTTCAAACATGTGGGATTTCCAAGCGCGTCGTATGCAAGCTCGTTTCCGTCGTAAAGGCGAGAAAAAACCTGAACTTGTACACACACTAAACGGTTCTGGTCTTGCTGTTGGTCGTACTATGGTTGCTATCCTTGAGAACAACCAAGAAGCAGATGGCCGTATTGCTATCCCAGAAGTACTTCAACCATACATGGGCGGCGTAACGCACATCGGTTAATTAGATTGATTAAGCATTAGGTTACTTATAAAACCCAGCCAACAGGCTGGGTTTTTTATTGCCTTTAGAATAGTGCAGTGGCGAGAAATAAATAATTTTTGTTACCTATGTGTAATAGTGTTTTATTGATTTTGATAATTATTACAATCCTTAAATGTGGCTATAATATGCTCTTACCGCGGTAGGTATAGATTTTCTCGTTCAAATACTGAGGAGGGCTTATGGCCGTAGGATGGGCTGGTGACGATAGTGTCAGCCAGCAAATACAAAATACCATTGATGATGAGATCTCTCGTGTAAGAGGAAACCTTCGAGGTGGTGAGGGTTTGCGTTATTGTTATGAGTGTGGTGATGAGATTCCGGAACAAAGACGACGCGCGATCAAAGGCGTTCGTTTGTGTATAGAATGTCAGTCAATATTAGAGCATGACGCACATCGACATTCATTGTTTAACCGTCGAGCAAGTAAAGATAGCCAATTACGTTAAACTGACGGTTACCTTCAAGCAGTTAAGGCCTTACTTTTATGTAAGGCCTTTTAGTTTAATTAAATGATTTATTAATGAAGATATATAGAAATAATCGTCGCTCTTGTTTAGAGCAATAAACGCCTTATTTAAAGCAATGAGTATTTTGTAATGCAGTGTCGATAGCAGCGACCAATTGCTCAATATGTTGTGGTTTGATAATAAACGGAGGCATCATATAAATTAGCTTACCAAACGGACGGATCCAAACGCCTTGCTCTACAAAGTGAGCTTGAATGGCTTCCATATCGACGGGTGTGTGAGTTTCAACGACGCCAATAGCGCCTAACCAACGCACGTCTTTAACCAGTTCATGTTCTCGCAACGGTGGTAACAACTCAGAAAAGAGCTGTTCAATCTGTTGAGTCTGATTTTTCCAATGGCCTTGCTCGATGATGGATAAACTTGCCGCACCGACTGCGCAAGCCAATGGGTTGCCCATAAAGGTTGGCCCATGCATAAAGCAGCCTGCTTCACCGCCACATACCGTGTCAGCAACTTCCTTACTCGCAAGCGTCGCTGACAATGTCATATAGCCACCAGTTAAAGCTTTGCCTACGCATAATATGTCCGGTTGAACATCGGCATGCTCACAAGCGAACAGTTTCCCTGTGCGGCCAAATCCGGTCGCAATCTCATCCAAGATCAGCAATACGTTGAATTCATCACACAGCAAGCGAACTTGTTTTAGGAACTCAGGGTGGTAGATGCGCATGCCGCCAGCCCCTTGAACGATAGGCTCTAAGATCACCGCTGCGACTTCTTGATGGTGTGCTGCCAGCTTTTCTCGAAAACTATCGATGTCACTTGAGTTCCACTCATCCCAAAAGCCTGTTTTTGGCGAATCAGCGAAAATATGTTCCGGCAAAAAGCCTTTGTAGAGGCTGTGCATCGAATTGTCAGGGTCGGTCACTGACATCGCCGCAAAGGTATCACCGTGGTAGCCATCTCTTAGTGTGAGGAACTTTGAACGAGGTTGTCCTTTAGCGTGCCAATATTGCAATGCCATCTTGAGGCTAACCTCTACGGCAACTGAACCTGAATCGGCCAAAAATACATGCTCAAGATTACTTGGCGCGAGATTCAAAAGCTTCTTACATAGATCGATAGCGGGCTGGTGGGTGATGCCACCAAACATAACGTGTGAAACCTTATCGATTTGACTATGAGCTGCAGCGTTTAGCTCTGGATGATTGTAGCCGTGGATGGTTGACCACCAAGATGACATACCATCAATAATTCGTTTTCCGCCTTCTAATTCTAGGTGAACACCGTCTGCGTTGGTGACTGGATAGCAGGTCAGAGGTGTTAACGTTGATGTGTAGGGATGCCAGATATGCTGGCGATCAAAGGCGAGATCCATAGTAACTTCCATTCTTGGTGTGATTAAAAAATAACCAGATGTAAACTTTTGATATTATCAATGTGTTGACAGTCTAAAGCTTGTCGGTAGACTAGCCAAGCATAAATGCAATCTCTATTGATAGAGATGAAACATCAAATAATAAAAAAGGATCGACACGTGGAAGTTCGTCATGACTGGACAGTTGCTGAAGTAACAGCACTGCTTGAAAAACCGTTTATGGATTTAATGTTTGAAGCTCAAGTGGTTCATAGACAGTACCAAGAGCACAACCACGTGCAGGTGAGTACGCTTCTATCGATTAAGACTGGTGCTTGTCCTGAAGACTGTAAGTATTGTCCTCAAAGTGCTCACTACCGAACGGATGTCGACAAAGAACGCCTAATGGAAGTAGAGCGTGTTTTGGATGCGGCGCAAAAAGCCAAGAACGCGGGCTCGACTCGTTTCTGTATGGGCGCGGCGTGGAAAAACCCGAAAGAACGCGATATGCCTCACTTGACTGATATGATCAAAGGTGTGAAAGGTATGGGTCTAGAAACCTGTATGACACTAGGCATGTTAACCCCTGATCAAGCTGGCGAGTTAGCGGATGCAGGCTTGGATTACTACAACCATAACCTTGATACGTCTCCCGAGTTTTACGGCAGCATCATCACCACTCGTACTTACCAAGATCGTTTAGATACGCTATCTCACGTACGTGATGCCGGTATGAAGATCTGTTCTGGTGGCATTATTGGTATGGGCGAAAGTACCAATGACCGTGCAGGCCTGCTGGTAGAGCTAGCGAACCTTCCGGTACACCCTGAGAGTGTGCCAATCAACATGCTCGTGAAAGTGAAAGGCACACCGATGGAAAACGTCGATGATGTTGAATCTTTTGACTTCATTAAGTTGATTGCGATTGCTCGTATCATGATGCCAATGTCAGCGGTTCGTCTATCTGCAGGTCGCGAGAATATGAATGAACAGATGCAGGCGATGTGCTTCATGGCTGGCGCGAACTCTATTTTCTACGGTTGTAAGCTACTGACTACGCCAAACCCAGATGAAGACACGGACATGCAGCTGTTTAAGAAGTTAGGCATCAACAGCCAACAAGTGGCTCAGAAGCCTGATGAAATTCAAGAAAACGAACTGTTAGATCAAGTAGTGGAGCGCGTTGCTGCTCGTCCAACGAAAGATGACATGTTCTACGATGCCACTGTTTAAATCCCGTATCAAAGATGCCCTTGTTCAACGCCGTGAGCATGGGCTAACTCGTCAACTTAAAGTGCTCGAAAACAGTAATGGTCCTTTGCTTAATTGCGAAGGTTCTCGCTTTATTAATTTTTCGAGTAATGATTACCTAGGCTTGGCGAACGACCCTGAATTGGTAGAGGCGTGGCAAGCGGGGCTTTCCCTTTATGGTGCTGGCAGTGCGGCATCGCCATTGGTCACGGGTTTTAGTCCTGCTCATAGAAATTTAGAAGCTCAACTGTGTGAATGGTTGGGCTTTGAACGTGCGATTCTCTTTAGTTCTGGTTTCAGTGCGAACCAAGCCTTGTTGTTTTCTCTGCTCGAAAAAGACGACTCTCTGCTGCAAGACAAGCTTAATCACGCCTCTTTGATGGAAGCGGGGATGCTTTCTCATGCAACCATGAAACGCTTTAAACACAACGACACGCAGCATCTAGAGTCTCTATTAAGCCGATCTCTACAATCCTTGGTCGTCACTGAGGGCGTATTCAGCATGGACGGCGATCAAGCGCCTCTCAGCCAGATATCTAACCTGACTCATCAATACGACAGTTGGTTGGCGGTTGATGATGCCCACGGTATCGGCGTATTAGGTGATAAAGGAGCTGGGAGTTGCAGTGCAGCACAAATCTCCCCCGATATTTTGGTGGTGACCTTTGGCAAAGCATTTGGCGTTTCTGGTGCTGCGATTCTTTGTTCGTCAGAAGTGGGTGATTACTTAACTCAGTTTGCTCGTCATCATGTGTACTCGACGGCGATGCCACCTTCACAAGCGGTGGCTTTATCTCATGCCTGTAAGATGACTCAAACTCAAGAGTGGCGCCGAGAAAAGCTGACTGAGTTAGGGTCTCTCTATGCAGAGCAGGTGAGCGGCTTGAAAGGCTTTGTGGATACTCAGACTCCGATTAAGCCATTTGTGATAGGTGAAGCACAAGCGGCATTATCAATAGCTGAAGAGTTAAAGCAAAACCAAGTTTGGGTGACCGCAATAAGGCCGCCAGCCATACCTGCTGGAACTGCTCGATTACGAATCACGTTAACAGCTAACCATAGCCCAAAACAGATTCTCCAGTTAACCAGGTCGTTGCATCAAGCCATTGAACGAAACATCGACTTAAGCACTGAACCGGGTATCCATCCAAGCTTTGAATCAAATAAAGAGGCTCAGTAAATGTCACAAGAAGCAGTAGTGCATAATTACGTTGGCCAAGATAAGAGTGCGATTGCCGAAGCCTTTGGTAAAGCGGCAACAACCTATGACAAACACGCTGAATTTCAACGCGATGTTGGCCACCGATTACTGGATAAATTACCCAGCGATCTGTCAGGCTTTAAGGTGCTGGATCTAGGTTGTGGTACTGGCTATTTCTCCGAGCAACTTGTAAAACGAGGCGCCGAAGTGGTTTGCGCTGATCTTTCTGTTGGAATGCTAGCAACAGCAGAGAAGCGGTGTGGTGCATCTGTATCTTTATATCAACAAGCCGATGCCGAACAATTGCCGTTTGAAGATGGGTGCTTTGACATCGTTTTCTCTAGCCTTGCGTTGCAATGGTGTGACGATTTGTCGTCGCCTTTGAGAGAGATGAAGCGTGTTACAGCGGCTGGTGGGCGTGTTATTTTCTCAACTTTGCTTGATGGGTCGCTGTTTGAACTGAAAAAGTCGTGGTCCAAAATTGACGCACATCAACACGTTAACCGTTTTATTACAATCAATAAGGTAAAAATTGCGTTAGCGCAATCTAGCTGTACCGTTCATCAACTAGACTTGCCCACCATCACCGTTTGGTACGACACTGCGTTTGAACTGATGCGCGACCTTAAAGGTATCGGCGCTAATCACGTAAGTGGTCGCTCACAAGGTTTAACAAGTCGTCGCATGTTGCAGCTTGTTGATCGGGAATATCGAGAGTTTAAGAACCATCAAGGTTTCTTACCAGCAACATATCAAGTTTGTTTAGGGGTTATTCAATTATGATTGATGCATTATTCATTGCAGGTACGGATACCGAAGTGGGAAAAACTGTGGTTTCAAAAGCGATTCTTCAAGCTTTGGCCGCACAAGATTTATCAACAATTGGTTACAAGCCAGTTGCTGCAGGGAGTGAAAAATCCCCTGAAGGACTACGTAATAGTGATGCACTGCATCTTCAAGAAGCGGCGACGCAAGATATTGCTTACGAAGACGTCAATCCATACGCGTTGTTGCTACCATCATCGCCTCACATCGCTGCTAAGCATGATGGTGTTGTAATTGATGAGGCGGTATTATCAGCGAAGCTAGAAGAGCATAAGAAAAACTCTGACATCGTGTTAGTTGAAGGTGCTGGTGGTTGGCGAGTCCCGGTTTCAGACGATGAATATCTTTCTAGCTGGGTTAAAAAAGAGCAACTGCCAGTGGTACTGACTGTGGGTATTAAACTTGGTTGTTTGAGCCACGCTCTATTAACGGCAGAAGCGATTCGTGCTGATGGCCTAAACCTAGTAGGTTGGGTCGCAAACCGTATCAATCCAGGTACTGAGCACTACGCAGATATTATTGCGATGCTTGAAGATAAGTTAGGTGCACCAAAGTTAGGTGAGATCCCTTACGTACCAAAAGCGAAGTCTAAGAATATTGGCAAGTACATTAATGTACAGCCATTGCTTGAGCGTTAATTACCACGTTATGTACTAAATAAGAAAAGGGCTGCGATTGCAGCCCTTTTGCTATTTTAAGCCTTTAGACCTTGAGTTGATAAACAACCGGTCTTTTAATAAACAAGCTTAGAACTAATGTTCTTTAGTCAGTCCCATTAAAGCTTGCTGAGTTTCTGTGATTTTTGTCTGTGCCGTTTGCGGTGTTAGGATTCCAACCTGCTTTTTCGCTTCTTCTTCAGTAATCCCTAGGTGACAGCACAGTAAATCGATAGCCATTTGAGTGTTAGTACCTTCAACCATGATCCTTTCCTTTTTGTACATGGACTAGCCAATAAATCATCTGAAGTCACTGTAAACGGATTGTTATATCGACACCATACGACTTAGGTCTAATAGAGTGGATTTAATTCGGATATGGTCTCGTAATCAAATGTTGCAATTTAATGCTTAACCTTGTTTTCTTAATCTAAGACTATATGTATAAGTAAGTATAAGTCTTCAAGGTTGGAATCTATTGCTGTCTGCCTTGTCTATAACAATAAGTTTTATAAAAACAGCTTTCATGCGGAGATAAGTAATGAAGCGAGTAATGTTGTTCCTTGCAACTAACCTAGCGGTTGTATTGGTACTAAGTGTTGTTCTTAATGTTGTATACGCAGTTACAGGTATGCAACCCGGTAGCCTCTCAGGTTTATTGGTGATGGCTGCGGTATTTGGTTTTGGCGGCTCATTCATTTCATTAATGATGTCGAAGAAAATGGCGCTACGCTCGGTAGGCGGCATGGTCATTGAAAGCCCACGTAACGAAACAGAACATTGGTTGATGGAGACGGTAAGCCGTCAATCTCAACAAGTTGGTATTGGTATGCCAACAGTGGCGATCTACGATTCGCCAGACATCAACGCATTCGCGACAGGTGCTAAGCGTGACGATTCATTGGTAGCAGTATCAACAGGCCTGCTGCACAACATGACGCGTGATGAAGCTGAAGCAGTATTAGCGCATGAAGTGAGCCACATAGCGAACGGTGATATGGTGACCATGACGTTAATGCAAGGTGTAGTGAACACGTTCGTTATCTTCCTATCTCGTTTCATCGCCAACATTGTTGCGTCGAATGACAACGAAGAAGAGGGTGGCAGCAACATGATGGTGTACTTCGGTGTGTCTATGGTGTTGGAATTGGTATTTGGTTTCTTAGCAAGCTTCATTACGATGTGGTACAGCCGTCATCGTGAATTCCATGCCGATGCAGGTGCAGCGAACCTAGTAGGTAAAGAGAAGATGATTGCAGCGCTAGAGCGCCTAAAGGTGAGCCATGAGCCACAACTAGAAGGTTCTATGATGGCATTTGGTATCAACGGTAAGAAGTCTCTAACAGAGCTTCTAATGAGCCACCCGCCGCTAGACAAGCGTATTGCTTCTCTACGTAACATGTAATCGCTACGTATTCTTCAGTCGCTAATCGACAAGATACATTTGAAAGGCTTCCTTCGGGAGGTCTTTTTTGATCTTGGCATCTAAGACAGTAAGTATTCGAGGAATAGGTGTCTGGCGATAGAGGGTTACTGGTGATGAAGCATTACGATATTGATTGGTTGATATCGCACGGATTGAGATGAGTAGGGTAATGATACTGGGTTGCTTTGTATTATTTTGCTGACGTCTCTTGTGCTCAATACACTTTGTTCCGCTCAACAAAAAGGCTTCCACATGGGAAGCCTTAGTCTATTCTGTGATTCGAAATTCGAATATTACAGCTTGTCAGTTAG
Source organism: Vibrio sp. 1S139 (assembly GCF_041439475.1). NCBI lineage: Bacteria > Pseudomonadati > Pseudomonadota > Gammaproteobacteria > Vibrionales > Vibrionaceae > Vibrio > Vibrio sp. 1S139. The sequence continues at coordinate 73,481 of NZ_JBGOOD010000003.1, read as the reverse complement.
CTCGATTGCTTGACCGATGTAGTTTGCTGGAGTCATCTCTTTCAGACGAACTTTCTCGTCTGCAGGAATCTCAAGACAATCGATGAATGCACGCATGCCTTCGCCATCTACACGTTTACCACGAGTTAGCTCTTTTAGCTTCTCGTATGGTTTTTCGATGCCGTAACGACGCATTACTGTTTGTACTGGTTCAGCCAATACTTCCCAGTTCTTGTCTAGTTCAGCAAGTAGCGCAGCGCGGTTAACTTCAAGCTTGCTAATACCTTTCAGAGTCGAAGTGTATGCAATGATTGCGTAGCCAACACCCACACCTAGGTTACGAAGAACCGTAGAGTCAGTAAGGTCACGCTGCCAGCGAGAAACTGGAAGTTTTTGTGCAAGGTGGCTGAATACTGCGTTCGCTAGACCAAGGTTGCCTTCAGAGTTTTCGAAGTCAATTGGGTTAACTTTATGCGGCATTGTCGAAGAACCGATTTCGCCAGCAATAGTCTTCTGCTTGAAGTGACCAAGAGCGATGTAGCCCCAAACGTCACGGTCGAAGTCTAGAAGGATAGTGTTGAAACGAGCAATTGCATCGAATAGCTCAGCGATGTAATCGTGAGGTTCGATTTGAGTTGTGTACGGGTTCCAAGTTACGCCAAGAGATTCAGTGATGAACTCTTCGCTAAACTGGTGCCATTCAACTTCTGGGTATGCAGAAAGGTGTGCGTTGTAGTTACCTACAGCACCGTTGATTTTCGCTAGGATCTCAACGTTTTCGATTTGCTTGTATTGACGTTCCATACGGTACGCAACGTTAGCCATCTCTTTACCCATAGTAGAAGGAGAAGCTGGCTGACCGTGTGTACGAGACAGTAATGGAATATCACGGTACTCGTTCGCAAGTGCTTTGATAGCATCAATTACGTTACGGATTTCTGGAAGAATCACTGTGTCACGAGCTTCTTTAAGCATAAGCGCGTGAGAGGTGTTGTTGATGTCTTCAGAAGTACATGCAAAGTGAATAAATTCGTTTACAGCGTGAAGTTCAGGAACGCCAGCAACTTTCTCTTTCAAGAAGTACTCAACCGCTTTAACGTCGTGGTTAGTCGTGCGCTCGATCTCTTTGATACGTAGAGCATCTTCTTCGCTGAAGTTAGCGGCTAGTTCATCAAGAAACTGGTTAGCTTCTGCACTGAACGCTGGTACTTCTTTGATTGCATCAGTTGCTGCAAGCTTTTGTAACCAACGAATTTCAACGATAGAGCGGTACTTTAGTAGTCCAAACTCACTAAAGATGCTGCGTAATGCAATAGTCTTACTTCCGTAACGGCCGTCTACTGGTGAAACAGCAGTCAATGCTGACAGTTCCATGGTGTTCTCCTGAATTGAGTTTTCTAAATTTTGAGAGGTTTATACCAGTAACAATCTCAATTGTCACGCACATTGCGCAATCGTTTGCGTGAGAGTTGTGTTGATACAAAAAACAAGCTCGCGACGAGGCGCGAGCTAATAAACTACATTCGAGCTAGTAGGATTTGAGCCTGCTCGATCATCTTCTTACGACCGAAGATAAGGTGGCGACGTTTACCGCCAACTTGACGCCATAACACAGCGCTTCGAATCCCTGATAGAAGCAGTGCGCGAACCTTATGTTGGCTCGATGTCTGCTGAAGTACAGACGGAGTACCAGAAACCTGAATGCGAGGGCCGATAGGGCTGACGACATCAAGGTAGATACTTGCAAGGTTGCTGATCATTTGCTCGTCAAACAGATCAAAGTGTTCAGTTTGGCGCTCTGCAGTTTGAATGCGGTCACCAAGCTGAGACATAGAGTCGTTGCGAGAAGACAGCTTACGCTCAAGCGCCATCAAGCTGATGATGTAACGCGTGATATCGCTACCTGCTGGAGTACTATCGATACCTTTTACTAAGCACTCAAGGCCAAGCTTTAGGTTCGCTTCACGTCCAAATACGCCCACGGTATTCGATGGGTTGGTATTTAAAATGGCACTGAGTGAAGCTTCAAAGGCATCTTTATCACAATGGCCGTCTTTCGCTACTTGTTGAACCAAAGCCACAGCTTGGCAAATTCCGGCGAAAGCAATAGTACGGTCATAAAGTGTATTAGCCACGTAGTAACTCCTAGTTGTCTTCTATCGTTTGTCGTTTGATTGATTAGATGCGCTTTTCGATGATACCACCACCAAGACATACTTCGCCTTGGTAGAACACTGCAGATTGACCTGGGGTCACTGCGATTTGTGGCTCATCAAAAATAACCTTAATGTTCTCATCATCAATTGGGATGATTGTACAAGGAATATCTGTTTGACGGTAACGTGTTTTTACCGTGCATGTCATAACTTCAGTAATTGGTGTGCGATTTACCCAATGAAGTTGAGATGCGATCAAGCCTTCTGATTTCAGAAGAGGGTGGTCTTTACCTTGTACTGCGATAAGTACATTACGCTTAAGGTCTTTTTCACCAACAAACCATGGTTCTTCGTTACCGCCACCACCTTTAGTGCCGCCAATATGAAGGCCTTTACGCTGACCTAGCGTGTGGTACATCAAACCTTGGTGTTGACCAATCACTTGGCCTTCAGGTGTTTCGATGTTACCCGGTTGTGCTGGTAGGTATTTGCCTAGGAACTCAGTGAACTTGCGCTCACCGATAAAGCAGATGCCTGTTGAATCTTTCTTCTTAGCTGTGATCAAGTCTTGCTCTTCAGCAATACGTCGCACTTCTGGCTTCTCTAATTCACCGACAGGGAATAGGCTGCGTGCCACTTGATCTGAGCTTAGCGTGTATAGGAAATAACTTTGGTCTTTGTTGCTGTCTAGACCGCGTAGCATTTCTGGTTTTACGCCAGCATCAAGCTCTTCTTGAGTTGGGAAAGTACGACGAACGTAGTGACCCATCGCAATGTAGTCTGCGTCTAGCACTTCATCCGCAAACTCTAAGAATGCTTTAAATTTGATTTCTTTGTTACAAAGAATATCTGGGTTAGGTGTACGACCTGCTTTGTACTCTTCAAGGAAGTATTCGAATACGTTGTCCCAGTATTCTGCAGCAAAGTTGATAGTGTGAAGGTGGATACCTAGTTTGTCACATACCGCTTGAGCATCAGCAAGATCTTCAGCTGCCGTGCAGTATTCTTCGTTATCGTCTTCTTCCCAGTTTTTCATGAAAAGGCCTTCTACCTGATAGCCTTGTTGCTGAAGAAGATACGCCGATACTGACGAATCTACACCGCCGGACATACCGACAATTACTTTCTTTTCGCTGTTTCCAGAGCTGATATCTGACATGTCTAAACACCGTTACTATTACTTGGTCGCAGATTCTAACAGAAAGAGAAACGCCGTGACAGATCCGAGACCGGAATCACAGTTTCATTTGCACAAATAGTGCGCTGACTTTGTTGGAGAATCGCATGAGAGCGAGGTGAGTCGCTATGATGTCAGAAGTATATGTGGCATAGTCGCTCGAAATCCAAGACCTGAGATAAAAAAATGTCTGAACAAAATGAATTTATGCAAGAAGAAGAGCTGATTGAGATCATCGAGAACCAGCTTGAAGATGGCGAACCAGTGAAAGTGAAAGAGACGTTGATGCGTTTAATGATGACAGGCACTCCACGTGAAGAAGCAATTGCGGCTATGGCATGTGCACTGGCAATTGAAGTATTTGACGTTATGAAAAACGGCGCGGAGTTTAATCAAAAACGTTACGCAGAGCATTTGGGCATGCTGCCTGATTTAAGCTTTATGGAAGCCGAATAAAAAAAACCTTCAGCAAACGTTTGCTATAGTTTGAAAGATTGCCGCGTTAAATATAGCGCGGTAGAATCCGCCACCTATTTCCCCTTGACTTAGACTAGCCCTATGAAATTCCCTGGACAACGTAAATCAAAGCACTACTTTCCGGTTCACGCTCGTGATCCTCTAGTGAGCCAAGCTCAAAGCAGTAAAAGAATGTCACGCACTCATATTATCGGTATTGACCAAACATTGGTGGATATTGAAGCAAAGGTGAGTTCTGAACTTATTGAGAAGTATGGTTTGAGCAAGGGACATTCACTGGTTATTGGCGACGCAGCCGCTGAATCTTTGTATCAAGAATTAAAAGAGCAGTGCCTGATTACCAATGAATACGCTGGTGGCACAATTGGTAACACATTACACAACTATTCAGTGCTAGCGGATGACCGTTCTACACTGTTAGGTGTAATGAGCCAAGATATTAAGATTGGTAGTTACGGTTATCGCTATTTATGTAATACATCAAGCAGAATGGATCTGAACCATTTACAAGGGGTAGATGGCGCAATTGGTCGCTGCTTTGCATTAATTACAGAAGACGGTGAACGTACTTTCGCAATTAGCGAAGGACAAATGAACCAATTAAAACCAGAAAGCATTCCTGAAAAAATCTTCAAAAGTGCTTCTGCTTTAGTTTTAACGGCTTATTTAGTTCGCTGTAAGCCAGGCGACCCGATGCCTGAAGCAACAATGAAAGCGATCGAATACGCGAAGAAATACGATGTGCCAGTCGTTCTTACACTAGGTACTAAGTTCGTTATTCAAGATGATCCAGAATTCTGGAAAGATTTCCTTGAGCAACACGTAACGGTTGTTGCAATGAATGAAGACGAAGCTGAAGCGTTAACGGGTGAAAGCGATCCACTGGCTGCATCAGATAAAGCGCTAGACTGGGTAGACCTTGTTCTATGTACTGCGGGACCTGTTGGCCTATTTATGGCTGGTTATACAGAAGATGCAGCTAAGCGTGAAACGTCACTGCCTTTACTTCCAGGTTCAATTGCGGAATTCAACCGTTTTGAATTTAGCCGTCCTGCGCATAAAGATTTATGTGAAAACCCAACTAAAGTGTATTCGCACATTGCGCCATACATGGGTGGACCAGAAAAGATCAAAAATACCAATGGTGCAGGTGATGCTGCGTTATCAGCTTTATTACATGATATGGCTGCTAATAAGTACCACAAAGAAAACGTGCCAAACTCAAGTAAACACCAACATTCATTCTTGACGTACTCTTCGTTCTCACAAGTTTGTAAATATTCTAACCGTGCTAGCTATGAAGTGTTGGTTCAACACTCTCCACGTTTATCTCGTGGCCTTCCTGAAAGAGAAGATAGCCTAGAAGAAGCGTACTGGGAAAGATAAGTTACTTTCTTTAATCAGTAGTACTATCAGTTGGTTTCTAATACTGATAGTACAAATATAAAAAAGGCTCCGAAAGGAGCCTTTTTTGTTTCTGAATATATTGAAGTCGTAAATAATACTTTGGTCGACTTAAATATTAATTCTATCGCTTAGCGTGTAATTGATTACTCACTAAGTAAACTAAATGTTTAGATAGCAAACTCTTCTAGAGATTTACCAGCATCTAGCTGTTCTTGGATAGCTGAAGGCGTACGGCCTTGACCTGTCCAAGTCTTCTCGTCGCCGTTTGCGTCTACGTATTTGTATTTCGCTGGGCGAGGAGCGCGTTTAGCTTTTGTTGTTTTAGATTTTGCTTCACCAGAAAGTGCAGCAATAAGATCGGCAACATCAATTCCGTCTTTTGCAATTTGTTCAGCAATAGCAGAAAGCTTAGCTTCTTGCTCTGCTTTAGCAGCACGCTCTTCAGCTTCAGACTCTTGACGCTCTTGTACAACAATAGTCAGCTTGTCTAGCGCTTCTTCAAGTTGCTCAAGAGTTAATTCACGTGAGAACGCACGAAGGCTGCGGATATTTAATAGAGTTTTTGTTAATTCAGACATGATATTTTCCATCAAGGTAAACTAAATAATCTTCCTAATAATAAACAGAGCCTAGGAATAAAACAAATAGTATTTCTTCTATTACATATTTAAATATAAAAGTGAGATGAATAGTTGAAAATTCAGAGCAGTATTTCTATTGAATTTATAATAATTATTAAGAATATCTTAAAAAATGATATGTGACAGGTGGAGTAGTCAACTTATGTAGACTATTCTTCTATTGATTAGTTCATTAACAAAAAGCTATTTTTCTCGGAATGATATGTTGCATTGTTGCTCTTGATGAGTACAATTGCGGCTACCTGATGCGAGGTGTTGGTTAATTTGTTGTTAAACTCTGGTTTACACGGTTAATAATGTTATCGCACGTAGAGGTGCAATTATAAAAAGTAACTTCCGTTGGGGTGATGCCAATGAACGGGAATGAAAGGTGTAATTGCCGAAGTAAATTGTATATCTAAGCAATTTGCTGGGGTTGTGCTCAATAGGTACAACACTGCCATAGTCTTAATTTTAAACTATGGAGCGCTACTGTAGGGTTGGGTGAAGTGTTCACTTCCCTTTCGCTTAGTTCAACATGAGCTTGGTCAGCCGTATCAAGTTTGTCTGCAGTAGATCTCTAGCCAAATAAAAAACTGGTTTTTGAAGATCATGAATTTAATAGATTTTGCAACATCACCTTTATCTTTGCTTCCGCCCCTTGTGGCTTTGAGCCTTGCTATTGTTACCCGCCGTGTATTGGTTTCTTTGGGTGTCGGTATCATCATGGGTGCGATTCTACTTGCTGATTACTCAGTAGGTAACGCAGCTAGCTACGTGTTTACTAAAGCATCTGGTGTTTTCATCGAAGATGGTGGCATCAACACTTGGAACATGAGCATCATTGCATTCCTAATTATTCTTGGAATGACAACGGCATTATTAACACTGTCTGGCGGTACTCGCGCATTCGCGGAGTGGGCACAGTCTCGCGTTAAGAGCAAACGTGGTTCAAAACTACTTGCTGCTTTCTTAGGTGTATTCATCTTTGTTGATGACTACTTTAACAGCCTAGCGGTTGGTGCTATCTCTCGTCCTGTAACAGACCGCTTCTATGTATCTCGCGCTAAGCTTGCTTATATCCTAGATTCAACTGCTGCTCCTATGTGTGTGATCATGCCTGCTTCTAGCTGGGGTGCTTACATCATCACGATCATTGGTGGCATCTTAGTGACACACGGTGTGACAGAGTATTCTGCACTGGGTGCTTACGTTCGTCTTATCCCAATGAACTTCTACGCTGTATTCGCACTACTAATGGTGTTCGCAGTAGCATGGTTCGGTCTAGACGTTGGTAAGATGCGTGAGCATGAGATCGAAGCATCTCAAGGCCGTGGCTTTGAAGGTGACAACGATCAAAAGCAAGCTCACGATCTAAACGAAGAGTTAGATATCGAAGAGAGCGAAAACGGTTCAGTTTCTGATCTTGTTATGCCAATCGTATCGCTAATTGTAGCGACAGTGGCTGCAATGCTTTACACAGGCGGCCAAGCGCTGGCTGCTGATGGCCAAGCATTCAACCTTCTAGGCGCATTCGAAAACACGGATGTAGGTAAGTCTCTTGTTTACGGTGGTGTTATTGGCTTACTAGTAGCACTAGCGACAGTATTCAAGCAAAAGCTATCTATGACTGATATCGCAAGAACAATGTGGATCGGTGCTAGCTCTATGTTTGGCGCGATTCTGATTCTTGTGTTTGCATGGACTATCGGTTCTGTTATCGGCGACATGAAAACGGGTTCTTACCTATCGTCTCTAGTAACAGGCAGCATTGATTACCACTGGTTACCGGTTATGTTGTTCCTTCTAGCGGGCGTTATGGCGTTCTCTACAGGTACATCTTGGGGTACGTTCGGTATCATGCTACCAATCGCGGGTGATATGGCTGCAGCATCGGATATCGCACTGATTCTTCCAATGCTAAGTGCGGTTCTAGCGGGTGCAGTATTTGGTGACCACTGTTCTCCAATCTCAGATACGACGATTCTGTCTTCTACTGGTGCTCGTTGTAACCACATCGACCACGTCTCGACTCAGCTTCCATACGCGTTGTCTGTAGCGTTCGTATCGTGCATTGGTTTCATCACTCTAGGTATGACATCTTCAATTGGCATCGCATTTGGCGCAGCGTCTCTAACGTTTGTTGCTGTATGTTTTGCATTGGCTTACTTCTCTCGCTGCAAAATGGCGACGTGCAAAAGCTAAAATTGAAAGTTAATCAGTAAACTATCAGGGAGGCGTTTGCCTCCCTTTTTTGTGCCTGTTAATTTAATTTTAAGTTTCGTGAAAAAAGTTCGAATAAATGGTTGAAAAAGGATGTCAGCTTAGTTAGTGTGGAGACAAGACAGCAAACAACCTAAGAGCTGATAAGTATGCGTAAATTAGTAATGAACATTCATCACCATCATCACCCTATCTAGTCTTTCGGGGAGATTTACGTATACCCGGGAGCAAGATTACTCCCGGAGGTTAAGTCAAAAGAATTTAGATTTAAACCCTCGGGATGACAAAGTCCCCGAGGGTTTTTTAGTTTTAGCGCTTTTAAATAATCAATAAATTCAAATACTTGCACAGGGATACAGCAATGCAGACACAACGCCTAAGAATCGCAATTCAAAAGAAAGGTCGCTTAAGTAAAGAGTGCCAAGACCTACTTAAAAAATGTGGTGTTAAATTTAATATCATGGGTGAGCGCCTAGTGGTTCACTCACTAAATATGCCAATCGACTTGTTACTCGTTCGTGATGACGACATCCCAGGTCTTATCATGGATGGTGTAGTTGACCTTGGTTTCATCGGTGAAAATGAACTAGAAGAAGTTCGTCTAGATCGTGTTGCTCTTAAAGAGCCTTCAGAGTTCCGCACACTACGTCGTTTAGACTTCGGTGGTTGCCGCCTTTCAATCGCTATTAATAAAGACGAAGAATACAACGGCCCACAAGACTTAGCGGGCAAACGTATTGCGACAACCTACCCACAACTACTTAAAGCCTACATGGACGAGCAGGGTGTTGAGTTCAGCACTTGTATGCTAACAGGTTCGGTTGAAGTCGCGCCTCGCGCTGGCCTTGCAGACGCTATCGCTGATTTAGTTTCTACAGGTGCAACGCTTGAAGCGAACGGCCTAAAAGAAGCAGAAGCTATCTTCCAATCGAAAGCAACACTGATTCAACGTGTTGGCGACTTCGACGCAGACAAGACCGCACTGATTGAAAAACTACTGACTCGTATGCAGGGTGTTCAACAAGCGAAAGAGTCGAAGTACATCATGCTTCACGCGCCAACCTCTCAACTAGAGCAAATCAAAGCACTACTGCCTGGTGCTGAAGATCCAACGGTTCTTCCTCTATCTACAGACAAAGACAAAGTTGCCGTGCACCTAGTAAGTACAGAGAACTTGTTCTGGGAAACAATGGAACAGCTGAAAGAGTTGGGTGCAAGCTCGATTCTAGTATTACCAATCGAAAAAATGATGGGGTAGTGACGATGAGAACCGTTGTTTGGCAATCTTTAAGTGAATCACAGCAAGACTCGGTATTAGAGCGTCCAGCTATTACTGAAGGTGCAAACATCACAGCGACTGTTTCTGATGTTATTGCAAAAGTACGAAATGAAGGCGATGCCGCGCTTAAAAAGCTGACTGCAAAGTTTGATGGTGTAACTCCAGAATCTATCCGAGTCAGTTCGGGTGAGATTGAAGAGGCGTGTGCTCGTCTAACACCAGAGATGAAGCAAGCGTTAGAGCAAGCTTATAGCAACATTGCTAAGTTTCACGAAGCTCAAAAGCCGCAGCCAATTAAGGTTGAGACACAGCCTGGTGTTGTGTGTGAGCAAGTGACGCGCGCGATTAATACTGTTGGCCTTTATATTCCCGGTGGCAGTGCGCCACTACCGTCAACGGTTCTTATGTTAGGTGTTCCTGCTCAAATCGCGGGTTGTCGTAAGGTTGTGCTTTGTTCACCTCCGCCAATCGCTGATGAAATCTTGTATGTCGCTAAGCTTTGTAAGATCGACGAAGTTTACAACGTTGGTGGTGGTCAAGCGGTTGCAGCAATGGCTTACGGTACCGAGAGTGTGGCTAAAGTCGATAAGATCTTCGGCCCAGGTAATGCCTACGTTACGGAAGCAAAGCGCCAAGTGAGTAATGACTTCCGCGGAGCAGCTATTGATATGCCAGCTGGCCCATCTGAAGTGTTAGTGATTGCTGATGAAACGGCTGATGCAGACTTCATTGCAGCGGATTTGTTGAGCCAAGCGGAACACGGGCCTGACTCTCAAGTAGTATTGGTAACTCCATCTCCAGTGGTTGCAGACCAAGTAACAGAAGCGGTTCAAAAGCAACTGAAAGAACTGTCTCGTGCGAACATCGCTCAGCAAGCATTGGCTTCAAGCTTAATCATCATTGCTGAATCGATCACTCAAGCGATTGCGATTTCGAATTTCTACGGTCCTGAGCACTTGATCGTTCAAACCAAGAACCCACGTGAATTGCTGCCGTTACTAGACAATGCAGGTTCAATCTTCCTTGGTGACTGGTCTCCAGAGTCTGCAGGTGACTACGCATCAGGTACAAACCACGTTCTTCCTACTTACGGCTATACCAAAACCTATTCAAGCCTAGGTTTGGCTGATTTCTCTAAGCGAATGACGGTGCAGGAGCTAACAGCCGATGGGTTGAAAGGCCTAGCGCCAACAGTAGTAACAATGGCGGAAGCCGAAGGTTTGGATGCACACAAACGCGCTGTGACTATCCGAGTTGAAAAGTTAAATAAAGCGAAATAAGGGTAGGGCATGGAAAAGTTAGCAAGAAAACAAGTTCAGGCTCTAACACCTTACTTGTCTGCAAGACGCATAGGCGGTACTGGTGATGTATGGCTAAACGCCAACGAATCTCCGTTTGATAACGAGTACAACCTGAACTTGTCTCGTCTTAACCGTTACAGCGAATGTCAGCCAAAAGAGCTGATTGATGCTTACGCTCAATACGCAGGCGTGAAATCAGAGCAAACTCTGACAACGCGTGGTGCTGACGAAGGTATTGAATTACTGATTCGTGCTTTCTGTGAGCCGAACGAAGACGCTATTCTTTACTGCCCACCCACTTACGGTATGTACGCAATCAGTGCAGAGACGATTGGTGTTGAGCGTAAGGTTGTGCCTCTGACTTCTGAATGGCAATTGGATCTTCCAGCTATCGAAGCTCAGCTCGACAACGTAAAAGTGGTGTTTGTTTGTAGCCCAAATAACCCAACCGGTAATTTGGTTGATCGCAAAGACATCATCAAGTTGCTTGAAATGACACAAGACAAAGCGATTGTGGTGATGGATGAAGCGTATATCGATTTTTGTCCAGAAGCGTCAACCGTTGATTTGCTTGAGCAATATCCAAACCTAGCGATTCTGCGCACCTTGTCGAAGGCCTTTGCTTTGGCGGGCTTACGTTGTGGCTTTACGCTAGCGAACAAAGAGCTTATCGATGTACTGTTGAAAGTGATTGCTCCTTATCCAGTGCCAATCCCTGTTGCTGACATTGCCGTTCAAGCACTTTCAGAGCAAGGACTCGCGCGAGCTAAGTTCCAAGTTCTGGATTTAAGTGCTAACCGAGCGTATTTGCAGGCGGGTCTATTAGGTATGCCTCAAGTGACGGTTTTTGATGGCTGGGGTAACTACTTACTGGTGAAATTCCCGAACGGCGATGAGTTATTTAAAGCGGCTTGGGATACGGGCATTATTTTGCGTAATTCACCTATTGAAGACTGTGTTCGTATTAGTATTGGTAACCGCGAAGAGTGCGAAAAGACACTTGGATTCATTCGTAACTTTTATCAGTAACGAAAGGCTTACCAGTAATAACATTTGCCAGTTTGAGTTGATTAATCGCAGATTGGCAAGTGAAACCAATATTTTGGGTTAGCGTTTGATTTTAGCTAGGCCACCAGATTTAAAATTAAAAGGAAGTTCAAGTGAGTAAACAACAGAAAATACTTTTTATAGACCGTGACGGCACCTTAATTGTAGAGCCGCCAGTTGACTTTCAAGTAGATCGTTTAGACAAGCTAAAATTCGAACCGCGAGTAATTCCTAGCCTACTTGCACTGCAAGACGCTGGTTACCGTCTAGTGATGGTGACTAACCAAGATGGTCTAGGTACCGATAGCTACCCACAAGAAGATTTCGATGCACCACACAATATGATGATGGAGTTCTTCGAATCTCAAGGCGTTAAGTTTGACGACGTGCTTATTTGCCCTCACTTTGACGAAGACAACTGCTCTTGCCGTAAGCCTAAACTGGGTATGGTTAAAGAGTACCTACAAGGCGGTAAAGTCGATTTCCAACACTCTGTTGTGATTGGCGATCGAATGACTGATCTTCAACTTGCTGAGAACATGGCAATTCGCGGGATTCAATATGGCCCAGATGAGGAAACGGAAGGTACGCTTAACTGGCCACAGATTGTTAAAGATCTGACGGTTAATGCACGTGTTGCTGAAGTGGTTCGTACGACTAAAGAAACTGATATCAAGGTTGCAGTAAACCTTGATGAAACCGGTGGCAACAAGATCGATACGGGCATGGGTTTCTTCGATCACATGCTTGATCAAATCGCGACACACGGTGGTTTCCAGATGAATCTAACTGTGAAAGGCGATCTACACATTGATGATCACCACACAGTAGAAGATACGGCTTTAGCTCTAGGCCAAGCACTTAAAGATGCGCTAGGTGATAAACGTGGGATTGGCCGCTTTGGTTTCAGTCTACCAATGGATGAATGTTTGGCGCAGTGTGCACTAGACCTTTCTGGCCGCCCATACCTGAAATTTGATGCTAAGTTCAGCCGCGAACAAGTGGGTGATCTTTCGACTGAGATGGTGGTTCACTTCTTCCGTTCTCTAACCGATACGCTAGCTTGTACGCTACACCTTTCTTCTAATGGCAATAATGACCACCACATCATTGAAAGCCTATTTAAAGCGTTTGGTCGTACTCTTCGTCAAGCAATTAAAGTTGAAGGTAACGAGTTACCAAGCAGCAAAGGCGTACTGTAAGGCTAACGTTAGCAAGGAAAAACAATGAAAGATCAAAAAGTCGTTATTATTGATACTGGTTGTGCCAACGTTTCCTCAGTGAAGTTTGCGATTGAACGTCTGGGCTACGCAGTTGAAATTTCGAAAGAACCAAAAGTTGTTCTAGCTGCCGATAAGTTATTCCTACCCGGTGTAGGTACAGCAAGTGAGGCAATGAAGAATTTGCAAGAGCGTGACCTCGTTAGCCTTGTGAAGCAAGTCGAGAAGCCTCTGCTTGGTATCTGTTTAGGTATGCAACTGTTAGGTAAACTGTCTCAAGAGAAAGGCCAAAAAGCCGACGAGATAGTGGAATGCTTAGGTTTGTGTGATGGCGAAGTTCGCTTGCTTGAAACGGGGGATTTGCCACTACCACACATGGGTTGGAACACTGTAACCGCAACACCGAATCACCCGCTATTTAAAGACATTGAAGAAGGCGAGTATTTTTACTTCGTACATAGCTTTGCAATGCCAGTAGGTGACTACACAATCGCACAATGTGATTACGGCAATCCGTTTACCGCTGCCGTTCAAAGTGGCAACTATTATGGTGTTCAGTTCCACCCAGAGCGTTCGTCAAAAGCAGGCTCTAAATTGATTCAAAACTTCTTGGAACTGTAATAAGGATTAGGCATCGGCTAACGCTGCCCTATAAGGAATGTAAATGATTATTCCCGCATTAGATTTAATTGAAGGCCAAGTAGTTCGCTTATTCCAAGGCGATTACGGGCAAGTAACAGAATACAAAGTAGACCCAGCAGAGCAGTTTAATCTGTATCACCAAGCAGGCGCAGGTTGGCTTCACCTAGTAGACTTAACCGGCGCAAAAGATACAACAGCTCGCCAGCTAGACTTAATCGCCAAGCTACTTGCAAGCACGCCTGCGAACATCCAGATTGGTGGTGGCGTGCGTAACGAACAAGATGTCGTTGATCTGCTAGAAGCTGGCGCACAGCGCGTTGTGGTTGGTTCTACAGCCGTTAAGCAACCTGAGTTGGTGAAAGGTTGGATGGAGAAGTACGGCGCGGAAAAAATCGTGCTGGCTCTGGACATCAATATTGACGAAAGCGGCATACGTAAAGTGGCGATTTCAGGTTGGCAAGAAGATTCAGGTGTGACCATTGAAGCGCTGATTGAAGACTACCTCACAGTTGGTCTTAAACACGTGCTGTGTACCGATATTTCACGCGATGGCACGCTAGAAGGATCAAACGTAGAGCTCTATGTTGATCTTTGTAAGCAGTACCCACAAGTGCAATTCCAATCATCGGGTGGCATTGGCAGCCTAGCTGATATCGAAGCTCTGAAAGGCAGCGGCGTTGCGGGTGTGATTGTTGGTCGCGCACTGCTTGATGGCAAATTCACCGCAGAGGAGGCATTTGCATGCTGGCAAAGCGAATAATCCCTTGTTTGGATGTCCGTGATGGACAAGTGGTTAAGGGCGTTCAATTCCGCAACCACGAAATTATTGGTGACATCGTTCCGCTAGCACAACGCTATGCAGAAGAGGGCGCTGATGAATTAGTGTTTTACGATATCACTGCATCAAGTGATGGACGTGTGGTCGATAAAAGCTGGGTGAAACGCGTAGCAGAAGTGATTGATATTCCTTTCTGTGTGGCTGGTGGTATCAAGTCAGCGGAAGATGCAGCACGCATTCTTGAGTTTGGTGCAGATAAAGTCTCAATTAACTCGCCTGCATTGGCTAACCCACAACTGATTACTGACCTTGCTGATAAGTTTGGCGTGCAGTGTATTGTTGTTGGTATCGATTCATACTTCGATAAAGATACCGGTAAATATCAGGTTTACCAGTTCACTGGCGATGAAGCGCGTACTAAAGCAACCAAGTGGGAAACCAAAGATTGGGTGAAGGAAGTACAAAAGCGTGGCGCAGGTGAGATTGTGTTAAACATGATGAACCAAGATGGTGTTCGTAATGGCTACGATATTGATCAGTTAAACATGGTACGCGAAGTGTGTAATGTACCTTTGATTGCGTCTGGTGGTGCAGGTGCGATGGAACACTTTGCTGAAGCCTACAAGAAGACAAACGTGGACGGGGCACTAGCGGCTTCGGTATTCCACAAACAAGTCATCAATATTGGTGAACTTAAACAGTATTTAAAACAACAAGATGTAGAGGTGCGACTATGAGTTTTGAAACCGCAAGCTTATCAAAAACAACAGTAGGCGCATTATCAGAGCGTATTAACTGGGAAAAAGTAGATGGTTTAGTTCCTGCCATTGTTCAAGATTACCAATCTAGCCAAGTGTTAATGATGGGATACATGAACCCTGCAGCACTTGAGAAAACCGGTGAAACTGGCAATGTTACGTTTTTCTCTCGTACTAAAGAGCGTCTTTGGACGAAAGGTGAAACGTCGGGCAACGTATTGCAACTGAAAAACATCGCTTTGGACTGCGATAACGATACTTTACTTGTTAAGGTAAATCCCATTGGCCCAACGTGCCACACAGGTACAACAACGTGTTGGGATGGAGACAAACAAGAAGAAACACAGATGGTGTGGCTTCATCAGCTTGAGCAGCTACTGGCTGCCCGCAAGGACGCAGACCCTGAGTCTTCTTATACTGCCAGTTTATATGCCCGTGGCACCAAGCGTATTTCGCAAAAAGTGGGCGAAGAAGGCGTTGAAGTCGCGCTTGCGGCGACGTCGGGCGATAAGGCGGAATTAGTGTGTGAATCAGCAGATTTGATTTACCACTTGATGGTTCTTTTACAAGACCAAGGCTTATCGATGAACGATGTGGTGAACAAATTAAAAGAGCGTCATAAGTAAGCTCTCTTTAGATTAATCGACTACGTAACAGATAGATAAAAGCCCCCTTAAACAATTATGTTTACGGGGCTTTTTTAGCGTTCAATTCTTGAGCATATCTCTTCGACTTTAGGCCTCGTCATTCCGAGGAGTCTAAGCGACATCAGGAAACTCTCCTCTTAATCTAACTTCCTAGACACATGAGTTAGCCGCAGCACTTTTTATACTTCTTACCGCTACCACAAATACACGGGTCATTACGGCCGATCTTGAAGCTCTCTACAGTTTGGTTTAGGCGAGGATCTATCTCTGGTTGTGTAGCGTCTTCTTGTTCATTTTCTTGATTGGGGAAAGCGCCATCAATGTAGAACCAAATACCGTCTTCACGAACAAAGCGAGAACGTTCTTGCATACAGAACTGCTCAGCCCCGTCGTTGAAGTAAGCTTTAAACTCAACAAAGCCTTCGTTCTCATGTGAACCTGCGGCAGTATCGATGACTTCTAAACCCGCCCAATCACTATCAATGGATTCAGCAATACCTTCTCTCTGCGCTTCTGCATTACAAGTCGGGTGGTAAGTAGCAACCACATAATCAACCAAACCAAGTACATGTGCAGAATAGCGTGAGCGCATCAATTGTTCAGGTGTTTCGACTGAATTGTGGTCAAGATGTGCGGATTCACAGCACTGTTGGTAAGTATTTTTGCTACCACAAGGGCATAAAGACATAGTCAGTTCCTGTAAAAATGGCCTCGATTAAGAGGCCATAAATGAATGCATTGGAGTTTAGCAAGAAACGATCGCTCACCAAAGCTTAGTTTCTATTGCTGTTTTTGTAGGGAGTGTATTATTTCAATGAAGGTGATAACAGATCTTGAGCCCAAGTAGTGGCCTCATCATACGCTTGTCCGAGGTCTGCTTCGCTCAGTTTGAGCAGCTTACGAATGCGTGTCGCTTCATCCCAGCGAGCTTGCTCGTACGCAATGACCATCGCCATGATCGCACCAAGTACACCTTTACGCTGAATAAGAGCTTGTTTGATCTCTTCATCGATGGGTACTGAGTCCAATACTTGCTTTAAAGGCTGATCAAAGAGTGAATCGAGTAGCGAGAACATGCCGGTTAAAAAGGCTTGTCCAGGTTCAACTTTCACATTCATCTTTTCTACTAACAGTTCACATTGACGAGCGCGCAGTACCGCTAAACCATAAAGTGAATCCGGTTTATCTTCTTTCGCAGATGCGATTGCCACTAGTGAAACGAACTTACGCAGTTTCTGTTCCCCAAGGTAAATGAGTGCTTGGCGAAATGAACGGATAGTCGTCGCTGAACCGCCCGCAGAGTTTACGTAGGTGAGTAGCTTATAAGAGAGTGTTACATCCAATGTGATCAAACGTTCGACTTCACTGAAATCGATAGGATCGTGGGCTATTTCTTTTAGTAACTGAACGATAGTCAGGAATGCCGGGTTGAGCGCACGCGTTTGGATCATCTCTGGCTTGCTAAAGAAATAACCTTGAAAGTAGGTGAAGCCTGCTTTTTTCGCTTCTTGGTATTCTTCGTACGTTTCTACTTTCTCAGCAAGGAACTTGATATCTAGCCCTTTGAGAGAGTTCATAAACATCACTGCTTTGGCAATTGGCGTCAAACGGATATCGAACTTGATAATTGAAACGTAGGGTAAGAAGCGCTTCCAAGCTTTACTTGGCACAAAGTCGTCTAGCGCAATGGTATAACCCGCGTCAAAGATGGTTTTGATTGCTTCAAGTAATTCGTCTGTTGGTTCGCAGTCTTCAAGAACCTCAACAACGAGGCTTTCTTTGGGGAACAGAGTAGGGACTAAGTTGATTAGGCTTGCATATGGGAAGTTCACGAACCCAAGCTTATCACCCAACGTATTATAGTGGGTCGATAAGAAGTGATCGGAAAGCAAACGGCTAGTAGCGAGCTCCGGCTCTACTTCAGGGAAAGTGTTCTTAGGACCATCCCTGAATAGCAACTCGTAACCTATGGTTTTCTTGCCTGTGTCGAGTATTGGTTGACGCGCTACGTATGAATATTTCAACTTGGTACTGTGTTCGGTTTATTTCTGGTAGAGAGATAATAGCTAATTCACTAGAAATTACCATACACTTTCTAAGAAAGTCTGACCGACAATAATAATCAAAGTGAAAGTTTAAGCGTTATGTTAAAAGCTATTGCTAAACGCTCGATTCTGTAGTTCAAAACTTTGCGGCGTGAACACCAGCACTGAGCCTTGCGTATACCAATCGCCAAGTACGATACGGGTTTTAGTGCAATTGTTAGCATTAAATGTATGGATGTCTGGGCGGTGAGTATGGCCGTGGATCATCAGATCGACATTGTTTCGTTCCATCACATCTTCGACTTCTTGCTGTGTCACATCCATGATGTCGAGAGACTTGGTCTGCTTGTCATCTTTGATATCTGATTGAACCTTTGAAACAATTTTCTTCTTGATGAAAAATGGAATTCGGTTGAAGACCCATTGTAACCATGGCTGATGCACTTTTTCGCGAAAGGCGAGGTACTTTACATCTTCAGTACATAGAGTGTCTCCATGCAATACTACCGCTTTTTGCCCGTAGATATCGATCGTAGAAACTTCGTCGAGAAGTTGTACGCCCGTTTGCTTAGCAAATTTTTTGCCGACTAAGAAGTCGCGGTTCCCTTGAGTAAAGTAACAAGGCACGCCTGTTTTCACTAAGTCGATAAACGCTTGGCGGATAGAAGTCGCGAATTCACTCTTATCATCGTCACCAATCCAGAATTCGAAAAGGTCACCTAATACGTAAAGTGCATCCGCTTCTACGGCTTCTTTCTTCATAAAGGTTAAGAAGCAATCTGTGATGTCTTCTCGTGACGGAGAAAGGTGCAGATCTGATATAAAATATGTTTTCATAGGTCTAAAAAAAGGGAGCGATTCGCTCCCTATATCCTGATTTTATCGGCTCATCAATACTAACCGAAAGCGATGAATTAAGCTTCGATTGTAGTACCAGTGATGATCACTTCTTCTAGAGGTACATCTTGGTGCATACCCATAGAACCAGTGCTAACACCTTTAATCTTGTTTACGATGTCCATGCCTTCAACAACTTCTGCGAATACACAGTAGCCCCAACCGTCTAGGCTTTCGCTACGGAAGTTTAGGAAAGAGTTGTCGTTAACGTTGATGAAGAACTGAGAGCTCGCTGAATGTGGTTCCATAGTACGAGCCATTGCTAGCGTACCAACTTTGTTCGCTAGACCGTTGTTTGCTTCGTTCTTGATCGTTGCACGAGTTGCCTTTTCTTTAAGGCCAGAAGTCATGCCGCCGCCTTGAATCATGAAACCATCGATAACACGGTGGAATAGTGTGTTGTCGTAGAAACCGTCACGGCAATACTGTAGAAAGTTTGCGCTTGTTTCTGGTGCTTTTTCTTCGTTAAGTTGAACTTTGATATCACCAAAATTTGTGTGAAGGATGATCATGATTGTTACCTTACTGTCTTTTTAATATGAAGTTCGAATTCTAGCGCATGTTGGCAGACTTTCAAATCACCAAATCATTAACTTAACTCGGATGTTTGAGGTAATACCAATCGTAGTAAATAACTGGCCATCCTAGCTTGTTAAAACACTTGATAACGTCGTTAGAAATTTTGAATGTAGAATAACTACTTATCGAAACTTTTTGTCGAAAAGAGCTTCCTTGTTCTCAAGCATTTTTTCTGCGCTATTTATGACCATCTACTTACCGTGATTGGTATAATTCCTGCTTTTAGGGATTACCTATTAAGGTATGACTTGTTATACTGCGAGCTTATTTTGATTAATCCATAAAATAGATAGAGATCATGCTGAAGATATATAACACGCTCACAAGACAGAAAGAGGAATTCAAACCAATTACAGCTGGCAAAGTCGGCATGTATGTCTGTGGGGTAACCATATACGATCTCTGTCATATTGGTCATGGTCGTACGTTCGTTTCTTTCGACGTAGTAACTCGTTACCTTCGTTACCTTGGTTACGATTTGAATTTCGTTCGTAACATCACAGATATCGATGACAAAATCATCAAACGCGCTAACGAAAACGGTGAGTCTTGTGACTCTCTGACTGAGCGTTTAATCGGTGAGATGCACGCTGACTTTGATGCATTGAACATGAAGCGTCCAGATGTTGAGCCTCGTGCGACAGAATACATCACTGAAATCATCGAGCTTGTTGAAAAGCTGATTGAACGTGGTTTCGCATACGTTGCAAGCAACGGCGACGTGATGTTTGAAGTAAAGAAATTCGACGAATACGGTAAGCTTTCAAAGCAAGACCTTGATCAGCTTCAAGCGGGTGCTCGCGTTGATGTTGAATCTGCAAAACGCAGCCCACTAGACTTCGTTCTTTGGAAGATGTCTAAGCCAGGTGAACCTACATGGGAATCGCCATGGGGCCCGGGTCGTCCAGGTTGGCACATCGAATGTTCAGCAATGAACTCGTCTATTCTTGGTAACCACTTCGATATCCACGGTGGTGGTTCAGATCTGCAGTTCCCTCACCACGAAAACGAAATCGCACAGTCTTGCTGCGCGCACGGCACTCAGTATGTAAATACTTGGATGCACAGTGGTATGGTGATGGTAGACAAAGAGAAGATGTCTAAGTCACTAGGTAACTTCTTCACTATCCGTGACGTGCTAGCACATTACGATGCTGAAACGGTACGTTACTTCCTAATGTCTGGTCACTACCGTAGCCAGCTAAACTACAGCGAAGATAACCTAAACCAAGCTCGCGCATCACTAGAGCGTCTATACACGTCACTTCGTGGCCTAGACCTTACAGCCGCTCCTGCCGGTGGCGAAGAGTACGTGACTCGATTCTCTACAGCGATGAACGATGATTTCAACACACCTGAAGCTTATTCAGTACTGTTTGAAATGGCTCGTGAAATCAACCGTATCAAGCCTGAAAGCATTGAAAAAGCAAGCGGACTGGGTGCATTGATGCGTGAACTAGCAGACATCATCGGTATTCTTCACCAAGAGCCAGAAGCCTTCCTACAAGGTGATGCGGCAGGTAACGACGACGAAGTGGCTGAAATCGAAGCGTTGATCAAACTGCGTAACGACTCTCGTGCTTCAAAGGATTGGGCAAATGCCGACCTTGCACGTGATAAGCTAAACGAGTTGGGTATTGTTCTGGAAGATGGCCCAGAAGGTACGACTTGGCGTCGTAAGTAAATCTTATAAAAAGGGCTGATTTTCAGCCCTTTTTTCTAGCACGAATTCTCTATTTTCACCTTTTCTATCTTCAACTTTTAATTAACAGGAATATTTCTGTGGCTCAGATGTATTTTTATTACTCGGCAATGAATGCGGGTAAATCAACAACGCTTCTTCAATCTTCATTCAACTACCAAGAACGTGGCATGACGCCAGTGATCTTTACGGCAGCTTTGGACGATCGCTATGGTATCGGTAAAGTGAGCTCACGAATTGGTCTGCAATCTGAAGCTCAGCTGTTTAAAAATGACACCAACATGTTTGATGCGATCAAAAAGCTCAATGAGGAAGAAAAGCGTCATTGTGTTTTGATCGATGAGTGCCAATTTTTATCGAAGGAGCAGGTGTACCAATTAACAGAAGTGGTTGATAAGCTGCACATCCCTGTACTTTGTTACGGCCTACGTACCGATTTCCTGGGTGAACTGTTTGAAGGTAGCCGTTACTTACTGTCTTGGGCAGATAAACTTGTTGAGCTTAAAACAATTTGTCACTGTGGCCGTAAAGCGAACATGGTAATTCGTACCGACGAGCACGGTGTGGCGATTGCTGAGGGCGACCAAGTGGCTATTGGCGGTAACGACAAATACGTTTCTGTTTGCCGTCTGCACTACAAAGAAGCGTTAGGTAAATAAGCAGCTCTATTTGCTAACGCGAAAGAACGAAAAACGGTGACCAAGTGTCACCGTTTTTGTTTATTGGGCCTGTGTTTTGCTTTCTTCCAAGCCGAGCTTCTTCAATGCTTGATAGGCGTGGTCAACGTCGTCGGGGATCGCCATCTCAATCTGAAAGCCTTTCTCTGGGTAGGATTTGATTCGCTCGTAATCAGCAATTAATGCGCCTAACACCATATCTAACGGCAACTCTTCGTTAAAGTAATCATCCCAAGTTTGCCATCGCGACGTCACGGTAATCTCGGAAGTTTCGTCAGGCCATTGTTTACTGAAGGTTGCGTAGGTACGTTTCTCCATGAAGGGCTTCTGAACTAAGGTTAGCCTCTTCGGCGATAACCCTTTTTCTGTCAGCAACTCATGAGTGAATCGTACATTTTCCCCAGTATTTGTTGCGTGTTTCTCTATGATAATGTCAGAGTCAGGCACGCCACAATCTCGTGCGATAGAAGCGAATGTTTCTGCTTCTGAGCGTTCAAAGCTTCTTTCGGTAAAGCGCCCCACACCGCCAGAAAAAACGATGTAAGGCGCGATCTGTTGGTGATAAAGCTCGGCTGCATATTCAGCTACGCGAGTATCGTTGCTACACAATACAAAGATACAGTCGGAAGGCGTAACCTTGTGACCCATCGACATAAAGTTCCAAAGGGTGTCGACTGAGCGATGCAGTTTTATGTTGGGATTTTTGTTAGCAATAGATTGTTCAGTCATGAAGTGCGTCCAGTGTGGATTCGAATTTAAATGAATAACCTAAGTCGAGAATCTTCTTCGAAGAGATTAACTTGTCTGGGGTATCAACAACAGCGGGCAGAGGCTCACTGCTGTTGGCGCTTTTCAGTGCCGCGGCATAAAACTCCGCCTTACTGACTGTATTTGGTGTGGTCACGTTAACTATTTCATTGTGCAGTTGACTGATAGCGAAATCGACAGCACCAATTGCATCATCAAGGTGCAGCATGTTGGCTGGAGCTTGAGTGCTGACTTGTTTTAACTTGCTTGCGAAGCGTGATGGGTGACGGCTTGGGCCGATTAAGCCACTAAAGCGAAGAATGGTGTAGTCGATACCGGAATCAATCACTGACTGTTCAGCTTGCAGCATGATTCGTGCGTTATCGGAAAATAAAGACGCGTGCTCGTTATCTGAGGTCGAAAGAGGGAGTGATACATCCAGCTCGTTCAGCACACCCGGCTTAGTTGGGTATACCGTAGTTGAACTAACCATAATGAGCTTTTTAATGTTGGCCTTTTGGCATGAATTGGTGAGTTGCTGCCAGTAGTCGGCGTACTCTTGTCCTGCTCCCTTTCTAAAGCCTGGAGGGAAGCTACCAATCACTATCTCAGTGTTGTTTTCGAGTAACAACGAATAGAGTTCGCCGATAGTCTCATCTGGCTTTGATGAGTCAAAACTAAACACTTCACATGGAACTCGTTTGTTCCCAACAGCGTCTGCACCTGCTTGGGTCGTTTTCGTGACCACAACTTGGTTACCATGTTTTTCTAAATGTTCAGATAAAGGTGCACCGACCCATCCTGCACCAACTATAAATATAGAAGCCATGTGTTCCTCACAACTGCAAATGACGAATTTACAATAAGCCTAACAAACCTTTGGCCAAAAATGAAAAAACTCCACGGCCGAAGCGAGTGGAGTTTTTACTAGAACCGTGGAGTTTTAGTTCAGTACGCGAAGAAGCTTGTCTGCGCGCTCTGCCATCTCGATACCTTCATCTGTTAGGTAACCACCGTCTGGCTGAGTGCAAAGATTCTTTTCGAATAGGCGCTTAACAGCGTCTTGAGTTTCTTGAGCAGCCTCTTGATGAACTTTAATTCCAGTAGCGGCGCTACTTACATCAAATTGAAGAAGGAGGTTTAAATCAGCAATATGTTCAGCGTTGTACTTCATAATTAACCTATATATTCATAACGTTCTCTACCTTCACCTTAGTGCGCATTCACGGCTCAAGCAATAGCAAATAAATAGAATTGATAAGTGATACCAAATTGAATGATTAATCATCGAGTGATGAGTTTATTTTGGTTATATTGGGTGATTTGCACCCACTTAAATCATCAGTGATGTTTATTGCTAAGTGGTTGTAATATATTGTGACTAGAAATAATTTGCATTGAGCGAATATTGTATAAAAAGGATATGCATAAGTGAGAGCGAACAAAGTAGCATTAACGATCAGTATGCTATTTGCTATCTCAGGTTGTCAAAGTACACCCTCAGAGCAGACAGACGCGAACCAAACCACAAACAACAATAATGAATCGACAATAGAGGTCCGTTCATTTCAGTCTGTCCAAAGCGTTTACTCCGAATGGGAAGTTAAGCTTGAAGACCATGCTCAATTGTCTCTCTATGCACCAGAGAATTACAATGAACTATTAGACGCATGGGATGATGCTGAAAGCATTTATGCGGACTTACTTAAAGACGAAACTCGGATAACCAAGAGTTACTCCATTTTTTCGAGCCTAACTTACGCTGAAGCCTTCGATGAAAAAATCGCTTTGATCAAATCAAACTATGACTCGATCTTAGTGTTAAAGAAGAAGGCTGATCGAGTACTCGCGGATTCGATTGTCCAAATGGATTACCTGAAGTTTCTTGGCGCAGATACCATGTTTACCTCGAGCTACAAACGTTTGTATTCAGAATACAGCGAGTTGTTCGAGTATGTGCTGGTCGATGAGCTTGAAGACGCTCAAGAAGCGCAGGTGGAATTTCTTAACAATGCTCGCTTACTAGAAGTTAAAGTGGCGCATAAGAAATACATCGAACCTTTGAAGAACGAATTAGAGTTCTTGGAAGATGAAGATTTCGATGACGTTGTTCCACTGACGTTTGCTAAAGCGGCATCTCAAATTGCTTTGGCAGAAAGCCAAGTGAAAGCCAGTCCCCGTGAAAAGTCTATCATTGAAGACGCAGTTCACGCTGCGGAGTTCGAATTAAACCACGTACGTAGTGTTGCTCATGAAGTCAAAGTGCTGGCGAGCGTAAAAGGCGACCAGTTCGAACAGTCGGTTTTGAATGCAGAGAACCAATTGTTAAGTATTTCTCAGGTAATTAATGACAAGGACTATCGTGATGTTGTGTTGCGCCTCCAATCTCAAAAGATTGTTGCTAGCGTTAAGGCATTAAAAAGTTCGGATATGACATCTTTATTAAAGTCAGAGATTGAAGCTTTGACTGAACAATTAGTTAAGTTAGAAAGCGATAATCAAAAGCAAGCTCAGCAATTGTTTGAAGCGACTAAGCACAATGAGTTATTAGGTGAGCAGGTCACTAAGAGCGATGCACACATAAAGAGCTTAGAAGAGCTGGTGGATAGTTTGAAAGGATTAGATGGTAAAGTTGCTAACGGAAGCGATTCTGATCTTGTTCCTTCTAACGTTGAATCTAACCTTGAAGATGAGACTTTAACACAACCATCAGAAGAAGTGATTGAGCCAGCAGTTTAGCATAACTAATGTCTTTATTTGTGACTGACTTAAAAGCGCCTAAGGGCGCTTTTTTACGTTCTGTTGATCTATATCAAAATCTCGAAATAAAAGCCCGTTAAACACGGTTAGAGTGTACGTTATTCTTTTGGTTTTTTCGTAACCTGTTGATATTTATGGATGTGTTATTTTTATTGTTGATAACGATTCATTCATAATAGTTTTGATTTTACTACTAAAGTCGTATGAAATTTTAATATCATTCAGAATTTAGTGCTTTATGCATAGTTAAAGTGAATTTGTGAGAAAAATAGCTCTTGAATTAAGAAATGAAAGAGAGGATTATCGCGCTCCCCGACAACATGTTTCAAAATGTAAATCACATGAATCTAAACCAATTTGACTCATTATTACCGCCACAAATGGCTGAGCGCGCTGCAGATATTGGCGTAGGTAAAGCAACCAAAGATCCCATTAAATCTTTTCTTCTCGCTATTTCTGCGGGTATTCATATCGGTATTGCCTTTGTATTCTATACCATCGTAACGACGGGTGCGGGTGATTTACCATGGGGTATTACTCGCTTATTGGGTGGCCTTGCATTTAGCTTGGGCTTGATTCTAGTCGTCGTGACTGGTGGTGAGCTATTTACTAGCTCTGTTTTAACTTTAGTGGCAAGAGCGAGCGGAAAAATTAGCTGGCGTACCCTGATGAAGAACTGGGCTACGGTTTATATCGGTAACTTGATTGGCGCGTTGCTACTAGTAGCTTGTATGCTTCTGACCAAACAATACATGTTCGACAACGGACAAGTGGGCTTGAATGCCATGGCTATTTCACAACACAAGATGCACCATGATTTTATCCAAGCTATCGCGTTAGGCATCATGTGTAATGTTTTGGTTTGTATTGCGGTGTGGATGACATTCAGTGGCCGTACATTAACGGACAAAATCGCAGTAATGATTTTACCTGTCGCGATGTTCGTGTCGGCAGGCTTTGAGCACTGTATTGCGAACATGTTCCAAGTACCACTCGCTATCGGAATTAAAACCTTTGCTCCCGCTGAATTCTGGACAATGACGGGTGCTAACCCTGCCGACTATGTTGACCTAAACATGATGGATTTCTTAATGAACAACCTGTTACCTGTGACTTTAGGCAACATCATTGGCGGCGGTATCTTTGTGGGTATGTGGTATTGGCTAATTTACTTACGCGATTAATCCAGTTTACAAAATTAACTCGGGCTCAGTAAAAACGCTGAACTGACTTATGACATTTACAAGACGGTCTGCATTGCAGGCCGTTTTTTATTTGTGGAAAACTTACTTATTCATTTCTCTAATTATTGAAACGAACGCCCAACAACGCTGATTTTCATGTGTGCATATGTCTTTGAAAACCCCCAAGGATCAATGGCAATGATCTTTTGTTGAGTCAAAGTGACCAAAAAAGGATCGATGTTGATTTGGTTATCCACAATTTCTGTGGATAACCTGTCTCAAATTCGGTGAGTAACCAGAACTGAGGGGGAGGAGGTAGCTAGTTTGTTGGTTGTATACGGGCGAGAACTCGACCTTCTTTTGTTAGAGAGGTCTTCAAAGCTAGGTGAAGTGAGAGTGCCAAAGAACAGCTCATCATCACGAAAATCGCCAACATGATCATAAGCTGATATTTGATAGCAATCATTGGTGAAGCACCACCTAGGATTTGTCCTGTCATCATTCCTGGAAGTGTCACTAAGCCTGTGGTTGCCATGGAAGCCATAATAGGAGACATCGCCTTCTGTATAGCATTACGTATAAAAGGTGCTGCAGCATAGGTTGGAGCAGCGCCTAAAGCGATTGCCGCTTCATATTCTGACTTCTGCGTCTCAAAAGTGCCAAACAAGTTCTGCAGTGCCACAATATTACTGCTCAAGCTATTACCCAATAACATTCCTGCGATAGGGATAAGGTATTGCGCGTTCAAAATCGGTGTCGGTTTAATAATAAAGAAGCAGATAAACATGACTACGGGCACACATGTAACAGAGAGGCTCACGGCAACTGGGGCCAAAAGTAGGTTTTTCGGTAGTTTAGACTTTTCAACAATCGAGCTTGCACCGACGATTATCATGGTGAACAGCCACAATACATTGATCCACAAACTGTTCAGAGTGAACAAATATTCTAGGTAGAGACCGACAAGAAACAGCTGCACAACCATGCGAACAATACCGATAAAAGCTTCTTTGCCAAGGCCCAGTTTTAGCCAGTAATTTATCCCTATGGGGAGTACTAGAAGTGTACTGAATAACAACAATTGCCACCAAGATATATCAATAACGTCTTGCATAGTGCTTCCTTTTAAGTGGATACACATCATATATGAAAGTGTTAAATGATGCATTTTAGCTTCATTCCAGCTTACTCAAAAAACACCCAATGATTTAACAAACAAAACACAAAATATTGGTGATTTTAGGCTTTTTTAGCTACTACTTAGTAGGTGAAAGGTTAAAATTGGTTGCTAAATAGTTGCGCAAATGTTTGTTTTTAACATTTGTGAAATTTACTTAATTCTTCACATTTGTTAATAGTTTTTAATAACTTTGTTTAACTGAAAACAAGTTTGGATGAGCTCAAAAAAGTATTGATTAGCAAGGGTTATAACGGGGGATTTGATTGAACCTTACTTTGTGTATGGTCTAAAATTTGTTGTTAGATACTCAAGAACTTTAGCTCCTTAGAATGAGCTACTCAGAATTACTAAATACAAAATAGGCAAAATGTATGAGTGATGTTAAAAAAATTGAAACTGGCGAAAAACGCTCGTTGGAGTGGAAGTCATTCCTCTTCATTGCGGTTGTTCTCTTTCCAATATTAAGTGTGGCTTTTGTAGGCGGTTACGGCTTCATAGTTTGGGCACTGCAAGTATTTGTATTCGGACCTCCTGGTGCTCATGGCGGCATGTAATGCCCTCTAGTAACAACATTTTTTAAAATCAATATTTAAGAGAGCTAAACATGAAATCATTTTTAGTTAAATTATGGCGCACAATGACTCGCCCAGCAGTACACATCAGTCTTGGTGTACTAACTATGGGTGGCTTTATCGCCGGTGTTATTTTCTGGGGCGGTTTCAATACAGCGCTAGAACACACAAATACAGAAGAGTTCTGTGTAAGCTGTCACACTATGCGTGACAACGTGTACGTAGAGCTACAAGAAACGGTTCACTGGAAAAACACTTCAGGTGTACGTGCAACTTGTCCTGACTGTCACGTTCCACATGAATGGACAGCAAAAATTGCTCGTAAGATGCAAGCATCTAAAGAAGTATTCGCTCAAGTATTTGGTGACCTAGACACACCAGAGAAATTCGAAGCGCGTCGTATTGAACTGGCTAAACATGAATGGGATCGTTTTTCTTCGAACAAATCTCTAGAGTGTAAAAACTGCCACAACTACGATTCAATGGATTTCGAAAACATGCGCCCAACAGCGCGTATCCAGATGAAGAACGCGGCAGAGCGTGATCAAAGCTGTGTTGACTGTCACAAAGGTATTGCTCACAACCTTCCATTAGATATGGCATCAGCGAGCGGTATTGTTGGCGAGCTAGAAAATGTAGCAAGCAGCACATCTTACGCAAATGGTTCTGACGTGATCTCTATTCGTCACCTACCAATGTACACAGATGAAACAGCAACAGTTGAAGCGGGTCTACTAAGCCCTGCAAGTAAAGTTGCGGTTATCGACGAAAAAGGCGATATGATCAAGATTCAAATCGACGGTTGGCGTAAAGCGAAAGGCTTCGGACGTGTAATCCAAGAAGACTTCGGTATGAACATCTCGACTGCAATCTTGACGAAAGAAGTATCTCAAAGTGACGTTATCACTGTTGGTGAGAAGAAAGAAGATGAGCTTACTGGCCTTCCATGGGAAGAAGTTAACCTAGCACTTTGGATGAAGAAAGAGTCTATGGTTGATAACTTCGATCCAATCTGGAACGCAGCGGGTCAAGCGTACCAATCTAACTGTTCAACGTGTCACTCACAGCCAGATGAAGCTCACTTCAGCGCCAACGGTTGGGTAGGCATGCTAGATGGTATGATTGCGTTCGTTAACTTCGATACAGATACAGAAGCACTTGTTCTTAAGTATCTACAGAAGCACTCATCAGATTTTTCTGAAGGCCATCACTAATAAGACGTCAATTGGAGTAACACAATGGCAATTACAAGAAGAAGTTTCCTGAAAGGTGTCGCTACTACAAGTGCGGCATCGGTTATCGGTCCAAGCTTATTGGCGTCGGCATCAGCGTCTGCTGCAGAAACAGACGGCGCGTGGAAAGTCTCTGGTTCTCACTGGGGTGCATTCCGAGCTCGCGTTTACGCGGGTAAAGTACAAGAAATTAAACCTCTAGAAATCGATCAGCACCCAACAGAGATGCTGAAAGGTATTAAAGGTATTATCTACAGCCCATCACGTGTGCGTTACCCAATGGTTCGCCTAGATTGGTTGAAGAAGCATAAGTACAGCGCAGACACGCGTGGTAACAACCGCTTTATTCGTGTGACTTGGGATGAGGCACTAGACCTTGTTTACCGCGAGCTAGAGCGCGTACAGAAAGATTACGGTCCATGGGCACTTCACACCGGTCAAACTGGTTGGAGACAAACGGGTCAGTTCCATAGCTGTACTAACCACATGCAACGTGCAATGGCACTTCACGGTTACTCTGTGAAGAAAATCGGTGACTACTCAACAGGTGCTGGTCAAACGATCATGCCTTACGTGCTAGGTTCTACTGAAGTGTACGCACAAGGTACATCTTGGGAACTTATCCTAGAAAACAGTGACAACATTGTTCTTTGGGGTAACGATCCAGTTAAAAACCTTCAAGTAGGTTGGACATGTGAGACTCACGAGTCGTTCGCATACCTAGAACAGCTGAAAGAAAAAGTTGCTAAGAAAGAGATCAACGTTGTTTCTGTTGACCCTGTTAAAAACAAAACAGGTCGTTACCTAGAAAACGAGCAAATGTACATCAACCCACAAACTGATGTGGCGTTCATGCTTGGTGTTGCTCACGTTCTTTACAACGAAGGCCTATACGACAAGAAGTTCATCGAAACTTACTGTCTAGGTTTTGAAGATTTCATCAAGTACGTTCAAGGTGAAACGAAAGACAGAGTTGAGAAGACGCCAGAATGGGCTTCTGCTATCTGTGGCGCAAGCGCGGACTCTATTCGTGACTTCGCTAAGATGCTGGTTAACGGTCGTACACAGATTCTTGTTGGTTGGAGTATCCAACGTCAAGAACACGGTGAACAGCCTTACTGGATGTGTGCAGTTATCGCAGCAATGGTTGGCCAAATTGGTCTTCCGGGCGGTGGTATCTCTTACGGTCACCACTACTCTGGTATCGGTGTATCTTCAACTGGCTTCGCTGCTCCGGGTTCATTCCCGCTGAACATCGACAAAGGTCAATCGCCTAAGCACACTAACACTGATTACAACGGTTACAGCCGCGTAATCCCTGTTGCTCGTTGGGTAGATAGCCTGTTAGAGCCAGGTAAGAAGATCAAAGCAAACGGCGCAACAGTGACACTGCCTGACATCAAGATGATGGTATTCAGTGGTAACAACCCGTGGCACCACCACCAAGATCGCAACAAGATGCGTAAAGCATTCAAGAGCCTACAAACTGTAGTGGCTGTTGATTTCGCTTGGACTGCAACTTGTCGTCACTCTGATATTGTTCTTCCAGCTTGTACTCAGTGGGAACGTAACGATATCGATGGTTACGGCGCGTACTCTGGCCGTGGTTTGATCGCAATGCACAAGCTAGTGGATCCTCTGTTCCAGTCTAAGACTGACTTCGAGATCATGTCTAGCCTAACTAAGCGTTGGGGTCGTTACGACGATTACACGCGTGGTATGGACGAAATGCAGTGGGTTAAATCTCTGTACGACGAATGTCGCGCATCAAACGAAGGTAGCTTCGAAATGCCTGAGTTTGCTGAGTTCTGGGAGAAAGGTTTCCTAGACTTCGGCAAAGGTAAGCCATGGACTCGTCACGCTTCATTCCGTGAAGATCCAGAGATCAACGCACTAGGCACGCCTTCTGGTTTCATCGAAATCACAAGCCGTACTGTTGGCAACATGGGTTACGAGCACTGTCAAGAACACCCAATGTGGTTCGAGAAATCTGAACGTTCACACGGTGGTCCAGGCTCTGACAAGCACCCGTACTGGCTACAATCTTGTCACCCAGACAAGCGTCTTCACTCTCAGATGTGTGAATCTGAAGAGTGGCGTGCGACTTACGCGGTACAAGGCCGTGAGCCAATCTACATCAACCCAGTAGATGCTAAGAAGAAAGGCATCAAAGATGGCGATGTAGTACGTGTGTTTAACGACCGTGGTCAACTACTAGCAGGTGCTGTTCTAATGGATAGCTACGCTCCTGGTGTTGTTCGTATCGAAGAAGGTGCTTGGTACGGTCCGATCAACGAGAAAGTGGGCGCGCTAGATACATACGGCGATCCAAACACACTGACTCAAGATATCGGTACGTCTGAACTTGCTCAAGCAACGTCAGCAAACACATGTTTGGTTGATTTCGAGAAGTTCCAAGGCAAACTGCCTCCAGTAACTTCATTCGGTGGTCCAATCGAAGTTTCTTAAGTCTTGTCTTAAGAACCAAGATTAAAGCTTGAATTAAAGCCCCTGTAAGCACTCTTACAGGGGCTTTTTGTATTTTTGATATCAGTGTTGGTGTTTCTAAATAAGCATTATACAGGGCTAATAGAGGGCGTTTTTGAGACAGGCTGTAACGCGCTGTTTGAGAGAGGTGGTATAAGCAGTGAAGCAGGAAGGGAATGTAAAAAGAACCTGTGGAAAGACTTAAGCAGGCGGAAACAAAAAGGCCGATACAAAGTACCGACCTTACAGAAGCCTATGGAGTTAACTCTACTCAAGTTAGATCTCAAATATAAACCAGTAGCTATAAGCACAGATTAGTGCGGGCACACTAGAGTATAAGGTCGCGACCAGTGCCGCTTTGGGAGCCATCGCAATCGCAGGGAATAGCGCGTCACCATCATTTGAAATTGCGTTACCTACCTGAGCCGAAAGTGGCAGGGCGCCTGAAAGGTATAAGCTAGTGACCAATAATTGCGGTCCACAGCCCGGTAGCAAACCCATCAACACGCCAGCCAGGGGGAGCATGATCCCCCAACTTGAGAATAGCGTCGCAAAATCCACATTTGCTAGCACAGAACCAAATTCGAAGAAAAGAAAGGCAACCACAACCCACGCTGTCACAAAGTTGGTGTCTTGAGCGGTTTTTTGCAGTGGATGTGAGCCTAAACATTTCTCATCTTCACTTACTGCTGATTTGTAATCTTCAATTTCCCGAGTGAGGCCCCATAGAAACATCGAGCTAATCAATAAAATTGTTCCCGCCCATTCCATCGACATTTCAGGCAACGCGAGTAACTCGTTCACATCGACTTGAAAAGAGCCAAGTAGAGCTACTGCAGCGCCGGGAATAATCAGCACTGACCATAGGTAACCTTGCAGGTTGATCGCCTTTTTAGAGACGGATTCTTTGTCTTGGGATTGAGATGAGCAACTGTGAACGGCTTCATTTTTCTGTGCTTTTTTTGGGCGTAAGAAGTCGTCTGCGTGAAACAAGTTAATGATTCGGCCTGACGCAGTACCCACGATCACGCCCATCGCCATCATGGCTAAACCTGTCTTAGGCTCGCTCGCTATGAGCAGGAACGCCGCGTCACCCATGGTTGAGACGAGCACCGCAACTACCGCACCAAATCCGAGTTTTCCCGAGATAAATTGTGTGGTTACCACTATCGCACCGCCACAGCCGGGCAACGCGCCCATGAGAGCCGCGAATACCACTTGGTTTGAACGAGATTGATGGACGAGCTTATTGAAGACGTTATCTTTGTTTATGTACAGACTTAACCAGTGGTAAATAGCCAAGGTTAAAGCAACATAACAAGACACTGCCCAAAACGCGTCTGACAAAGTAGTCACCGTCAGCTCTCGTGTAGCTGGGGCTGCAACCAAAGCTGCAAGTGAGACAGGCAAAAGCAGGCGCTTAAATGACAGTGAAAACTGAGTTGTTTTCGCAGCACTACTGCTTGGCAAAAAAGAGATTAGTCGATCCATAGGTGTTACTCAAAATTAGTGGCTTAAGATAAATATATACGAATGATAATAATTATCAATTGCATTTGTTGTTTTTTTATCTATTGTTACTATTGGCTAAACCCACGAAACATGACCAATCTAAAAAAATGAGGTAAAGTATGGCTAATAAAGAGAGGCTCTAAAGGTAGAGTCATAATTGTTAGTGTAATAGGAAGAAACATGATTTTAGTTGTTGGTCACAAAAACCCTGATAGTGACAGTATTTGTAGTGCGTTAGTTGCAACTGAGCTTCTTAAGGCTCGTGGCGAGGAAGCGACACCAATTCGCCAAGGCGAGATCAACCGCGAAACTCAACACATTCTAGAAGTCGCTGGTGCTGAAAAGCCAGAGCTTCGTACTTCTGTTGCTGGTGAGAAAATCTGGCTAGTAGACTACTCAGATCTAGCACAAGCACCAGATGATGTTGCTGATGCAGAGATCGTAGGTATTGTTGATCACCACCGTCTAGGCGACGTGATGACAGTAAACCCAATGGAAGCTTGGATCTGGCCTGTTGGTTGTACAAACACTGTACTTTTCAACATGTTCAAGATTGAAGGTCACGCAATCTCTCAACAAATCGCTAAACTAATGATGTCTGCAATTCTTTCAGACACAGTTGGTTTCGCTTCTCCAACATGTACTCAAAAAGACAAAGACGCGGTTGCTGAGCTTGCTGAAATTGCTGGCGTAACTGACGTTGATGCATTCATCAAAGCGCTTCTAATCGCAAAAACAAACATCGAAGGCCTATCTGCTGCACAGCTAGTAGAAAAAGACCTTAAAGGCTACCCATTCAACGGTCGTGATGTTGTTGTTGGTCAAGTTGAACTTGCGACTCTTGAGCAAGTAGACGGCATGATCGAAGCGCTAGAAGCTGATCTTGAAGAGCGTTGTGAGAAAGACGGTCTAGCGTTCGCTGCGGTAATGCTAACAGATATCACTACTGCTCAAACTCGTCTTCTATACAAAGGTGAGTGGGCTGAGAAATTGGTTAAGCACGAGAAAGGCGGCGTATTAATGATGGAAAATACACTAAGCCGTAAGAAGCAAGGCTGGCCTTGGCTACAAGGTGAGCTTGTTTAATCAAGTCGCTTAATATTAAACGCCTGCTTATTTAGCAGGCGTTTTTCTTTGAAGTAGACTTTCTTCTTCATCGATAATGTTTGAAGTTAACAACACTCGGCATAAAATAGCTTTAAGAGCAAAGTTACTGACTAAAGTAGGAAATTAAGATGACTACACAGCTAGACGATAAAAAAATCGCTGAAATCAACAAGTATACGGGCGAGCAACGCCTGAAATACTGTGTGAAAGAAATCGTAGCAAACCGTGAAGTATGGATCTTAACCGATGAACACGGTTGTGTAATGCTGAACACAGAAGATGAAGATTGTGTTCCAGTATGGCCAAACCAAGAGTTCGCAGAATCATGGGCAACGGGTGATTGGTCTGAGTGTAAAGCTGAGTCTATTTCGTTGAACAAATGGCACAGTCGCTGGACGAACGGTCTAGAAGACGACGAACTTGCTGTTGTAGTATTCCCGAACGAGCAAGAAGAAGGCGTTATCTTGTTCCCGGATGAGTTCGACTTCGAATTGAAAAAGCAGGCAGCTAAGCGCTAGTTCTTTCGTAATACAGTAACATCGTAAGTCAGCGTTGCCTTTCTTAGGCAGCGCTATCATTCAATTATCCCATCTAAGTTACTTCCAACGTATATTCGTCAATACCCAATCAACTGATACAAAGGCGCTTGCTGTGCGGCTTTAGAAGCTTGCTGAAGCACACCTGTTTTGCTGTATCTCTTGAGTATCTTTCGAACGATAGGTTTTACTTCAGATTTTGTCATTCCAGCTTTCAATTCTGGTTCATACAGCAATTGCAGTAGCACTACGTCTAACGGCGATAATAAGTCTTCTGGCGTGTGGTCGT
Source organism: Vibrio sp. 1S139 (assembly GCF_041439475.1). Lineage (NCBI taxonomy): Bacteria > Pseudomonadati > Pseudomonadota > Gammaproteobacteria > Vibrionales > Vibrionaceae > Vibrio > Vibrio sp. 1S139. The sequence continues at coordinate 38,264 of NZ_JBGOOD010000003.1, read as the reverse complement.
TGAAAATAGAAGGGTAGGCTTTATCTGAATCATTCGGCAGGCCTAGAACTTGTGTGATCTCTTCCACGATACAGGCGACCAGCTTACCTCGCGATCTTGCCTGATCAACCGGGATTACAATCCCAGCGTATACAATCTCGCCTTTAGAATTGGTTCTATAGCCCGCCGTGCAGATGGCGCTATTTAAATGTTGAGTTGATTTGAGCTTGAGCACCGATTTCGCCTCAGATACCCACTGGCTCTGCCTTGTGTATATCCATTTAACGTTCGCTTCGGACTCTTTACTGACGATTGTTATTGGATGTTGGGTGACTTCAGATAAGTGTTTGATATGAAGCTCTGTGATCTCTTGATGCAGTTCCTCATCGCCCACTCGATGATCGATCCAAATCTTGATCGGTTGTTTCCACTTGGCGAGCGGTTTGTTGCCTTGGGAGTATTCGTGTTGAAGCGCGACGTTATAAAAGGCAGTTTCGACGAAGCTTCTATCTAGCCATGTGAGCGGTGTGCTTGTCGCGTTAAAGGACAACAGCACCAACAAGAGGGGAAGCATTGAAGCTGTTCGATACATACTTTTCCCCTCTGCTAAATGTAGCGTGATTCCAGGTTAGTGGTTCGGCGCTTTGGAGAAATGGCTCTCAACCAATCTTTGGGTGATTTGGTGAGTTGGATTGGTTAGCACTTGATCTGTTTCCCCACTCTCAACCACATTGCCTTCATGCATGACAATAATCTTGTCGGTAATGTGCTTAACAATACCGAGGTGTTGAGATACATAAACGAACGATACGCCCATCTCTTCTTGTAACTCTAAGAACAGATTGATGATTTGCGAGCGCATTGCCATGTCCAAACCATTTAAAGCTTCATCAGCAACAATGATGGATGGCTGAAGTATTAAGGCACGAGCCAAACAAACCCTTTGTTTCTGGCCTGCAGCAAGCATCTGAGGGTAGAAATACGCATGTTCCGGTAGAAGGCCTACGCGCAGTAGTGTGTCTTTCACACGACGCATACGAGCTTCTGGAGGCATGTTGGTGTTTCGCTTTAATGGACCTTCAAGAATTCGACCGATCTGAATGCGCGGGTTAAGTGACGTATTCGGATCTTGGAAGATCATTCGAATCAGCTTACAACGAGTCGAGTAGTCTTTGTGCTCTAGCTTTTCGCCATTCACGCGGATCTCGCCTGCGGTTGGCTCCACCATGCCTGCGAGCATTCTGGCTAATGTTGATTTGCCAGAACCATTCTGGCCGATAAAACCAATTGTCTGGCCTGCTTCAAGAGAAAAGCTAACTGGCTTCACCGCCTGATGAATCTTTTTACGGAAAAGACCAGAGCGAGTCGTAAAGTCTTTAGACAAATCACTGACTTCTAATAATGCACTCATGATTTCTTTTTCTTCTCCATATTCAGAGGGAAGTGACAGTTGAACTTATGGTTCTTGATACGTTTCGTATGTGGGATCTCGACACACTGCCTTTGTGCGTATGGGCAGCGAGGCCCTAATCGACAACCAATAGGAAGATGTTGCAGCGGTGGAATTGACCCCGGCAAAGACTGGAGCTTCTCCTTGTGGGGAATCCAGTCGTTAAAGTCTGGCATCGCTTTTAACAAAGCAACGGTGTACGGGTGCTTTGGTGCATCCAACAGCTTCGGTGTATCAGCGGATTCTACCGATTGACCACAGTACATCACGGTAATGCGAGTCGCCCATTGGGTAATGGTGGTTAAGTCATGGCCGATCAACACGATGGTGGTGTTATTGATCTGGTTCATACGACTCAAAAGACGCAATATTTGAGACTGTGTAATTGGGTCTAAATCGTTGGTTGGCTCGTCAGCAATCAAGACTTTTGGCTTGGCAGCGATCGCCATTGCGATCATGACTTTTTGACACTCACCATCTGTCAGCTCATAAGAGTAACTGTCCATTAGGCGAGAGTGGTCTTTGATGCCGACTTTGTGTAGTAATGCGATCGCTTGCTTCTTACGCCACTTAAATCGTTGCCACCAACGACCTTCAAACGAATGGGAAGGGATCGCTTCAACGAGCTGGTTACCTACTTTTTCAGAAGGGTCAAGACACGTTGATGGCTCTTGGAAGATCATTGCGATATCGCGGGCGATCACTCGGCGTCTTTCTTTCGGCGTCAGTTGCAGTAGGTCGATATTACCTAAGCGCATTCGGTCTGCAGAAACCTTCCAGTTTTCTTTACATACTCCGACGATCGCTTTTGCAACCAAACTCTTACCTGAGCCTGATTCACCTACTAAGCCACGAATTTCCCCTTCATTGAGGGTAATACTCATTCGATCTACGGCTTTAACCATCCCTTGAGGGGTCTCAATCTCGATGGTTAGATGTCGAATATCAAGTAACGGCATTATTCGATTCCTGCATTTAGCGCTTGGCGAACACCTTCACCGACGAGGTTAATCACGATAACTGTAAACATAATAGCTAAGCCGGGTAGGGTAACTGTCCATGGCGCAAGGTAAATCAACTCGACCGAATCACCCAAGATGGAGCCCCATTCGGTACTCGGTGCTTGAGCGCCAAGCCCTAGGAAACCTAAAGCCGTGATATCAAGAATTGCGACTGACAGTGCCAGCGTAACTTCAAGAGCGATCACGGTAAGGATGTTCGGAAGGATTGAGTTCCATAGCAGGTAAAAATCGTTCGCACCATCAAGGCGAGAAGCCAGAATATAGTCTTTTTCTACTTCAGCATGCACGGCAATGTACACCGAGCGTATAAAGCGCGGGATCAGTGCCAAGCACAAGGCGAGCAAGATATTAAACTCCCCAAAGCCAAGGAATGCCACGAAGATAATCGCCAGCAGAAGAGATGGAATCGACATAACAGTATCAAGCAGGTGGTTTAGCGTGCTTGATAGTAAACCGCGCGTCATACCAGCAAGTACGCCAATCAGACAACCAATGACGGCTGCGATAAAGGTAATCACCACCGCGGCGCCGAAGGTTAACTGAGAGCCAATTATTAGGCGAGAGAGAATATCTCTGCCTAAGTCATCCGTACCCAAAAAGTATTCTACCGTTCCCGCAGGATCCCAAGAGGGCGGCGTTAATAGGTGACCGGTTTGTTCTTGTGCATCATGCGGGGCTAGCCACGGTGAAGTGACGGTGACCAGAATGATAAGCACCAAACACCACAAGCCAAACATAGCTAGATTATTGCTGCGAAAGCTGCGCCAGAAACGTTCGAACTGGGTTGGAACTTGCTCTTCTTGGTAGACGTTATTTGTTAGCATACCATTCCTTCCTTACCAGTGGGTTAACCATTGCGCCCAATAGATCGGACAGAATGTTTGCGGTCAAAACCAGTGTCGCTACTACAATTACGCCAGCTTGAATCGAAACGTAATCTTGATTCGAAAGAGCATCTAGCAACCAGCGGCCAATACCAGGCCAGTTAAAGATGGATTCGGTAATAATAGCGAGCGTTAACATACTTGATAGTTGAACGCCGACTTTCGGAATGATCGGTGGGATCGCATTTCTTAATACGTGTTGCATGACGATCTCTCTGGTAGACAGACCTTTAATACGTGCCGCGCGGATGTAGTTTTGCGTCATCACTTCAGCCACCGATGATCTCATCAGTCGGATAACTTGAGTTGTCGGGGCTAACGCTAAAACAAGACAAGGTAACGCCATATGCTCGATAACACTTTGTAGTGCATGTGCTCGGTATCGACCTTCTGCAAAAAAGGCATCGATCATGGCAAACCCAGTTACGTGTTCAATCTCGTAAAGCAGATCATAGCGACCGCCAACAGGGAACATTTCAAAGTGCAGTGAAAACACCATGATCATCAACAACGCGACCCAAAATATAGGAGCAGAGTAACCTGCCATTGAGGTAAACGAGATCGTGGTATCGACCAATTTACCTTGTCTCATACCGGCGATGGTGCCGAAAGGAATGCCAATAAATAGAGCCAGAACGAAAGCAAAGAAACACAGTTCTAACGTTGCTGGGAATACGATGGCAAGTTCATCGATGATAGGTGCACCGTGTTTACTTAGGCCAAAATTAAGGGTCGATAACTCAGTAATATAGCTAATCCAACCGGGCCAGAAATCTTGAATTGCCCAAGGAGAAGTTTGGTCTAGTCGAAGTAGCGAAAAGCCCACTAAAGTCAGGATCGCAAGCGTAATAACAAATAAATTTACACGTCTTAATGTATACCAAAACATCAGTTCACCTCTCTTCTGACTTGATCAAAAGGTTGAGCGTTGAACGGGCTCTGTTTGAAACCGGTCAGTGAACGATCGTGGACGCGGAATTGCACGCCGTGTGCGAGAGGTATCACAGGAACTTCTTCGTTCAATATGTTTTGGGCTTGTCGATACAGGTTCACACGGTGCCTTTGTTGATTTATTTCCAAGGCTAAGTCGAGAAGGAAATCAAAATCCGAATTACACCACATAGAGACGTTTAGCCCGGCACGTTCAGAGCTGCAAGAGAGTAAAGGACGCAAGAAATTATCAGGATCTCCGGTATTGCCTATCCAACCAGTAAGAAGCAGATCTGTTGAGGCAATCGATGATAGCTGTGTACGGTCGAATCGGTCGTCGGTATAGAGTTTCAGTTCAACACCGATATCGGCAAAGTTAGCTTGGATAAGCTCTGCCGTTTTTCTCGGGCTTGGGTTGTATGCTCTTGGTTCTAGCGGTACCCACATTGAAAGCTCTAAACCTGGTTCAACACCGGCTTCTTTAAGAAGCGCTAAGGCGTAGTTTCGGTCATAGCGAACCTGAACGCTGTCTTTTTGGTGAGCCCAAGAAGTCGGAGGAAGCAAGGTGTAGGCTTTGGTTCCTGTACCGTAATACACAGAATCAAGAATGTTCTGACGATTGATGGCTAAGTTGAGCGCTTTACGAACTCGAGAGTCACGCAGTGCAGGGTGCTCAGTATTCAGCGCGATGAAAGAGACATTAACCGCCGGAGTAGCAGAAATCTTCAACTCTTCATGAGCCTGAATAATAGGGATTTGGCTAGAAATTGGTGAGTTGAGCACGTCACACTCACTACGCAGAAGCTTGGCAAGTGTGCCTGTTCCACGTTGCGAAGTATCGAACACAACTTGGTCCATTTGTACTTCACCTTTCCAGTAGTGCTTGTTCTTTTTCAAGCGCACTAGGTCGTTGATTTGGTATTCATCTAAGTAGAAAGGGCCAGTGCCGACTGGATTGGAATCGATTCGATTTTTCTCATCCGCTGCAATGAGCTGATTGGCATACTCCTTAGAGTGAATGACTGCATAGCTGGTGGCGATGTTATTGAGAAACGAATTGTCTGGGCGACTTAATTGGAATTTCACCGTTAGGTCATCAACTGCGGTGATATCGACAATCAGGTTTTTGAAGTCGATTCCGGCAAACCATGGGTATAGGCCGCCACCCACATAATGAAATGGGTTTGAACTATCAATGACACGTTCAAAGCTAAACACCACATCTTGTGCATTCATGCTACGAGTTGGGGTGAACCAGTCTGTGGTTTGGAACGCAACATTTGGGCGCAGTTTGAACGTGTATTCTGTACCTGATTTATCAACAGACCAACTTGTCGCTAAGTTCTGTTTTGGTCGGTACGTCATCGGATCAAGAGTGAGCAGTGTATCGAAGATTTGAGGACTCAGCGATTCTGCGGTAATGCCACTATCAACTAGCTGTGGATTGAAGGTACTAGGATTACCTTGGCCGCAATAAATGAAGCCTTTTTCACGGATTTGCTCGTGATTCACACTCTCACCACATCCAGCGAGAAAGCTCAACGTGCAGATGCTCAGTGATAGTCTTATTAGTGCTTTCATAAAAAGAAATACTTTTCGAAACGAGGCGTTAGAGGAGCCTCAAGATCCGGACAATTTAACATTTTATTTATTCGGCTCCAAATAATAATCAAGCGTGGACAGCTATTTATCGTTAGCTTGTCCGACAATCGCGTACTTCCTCACCATTCCACGTAATTGGTTGTAGGTTAACCCAAGTAATTCTGCGGCTTGTTTCTGGTTATATTTGCTCTGTTTGAGGGCTTGGTTGAGTAGCTTGATGTCTTGTTGTTCTTGCCATGCTTTGTAATCAAGCGGCAAAGAAAACAAGCTCTCTGATGAAGTATGGCTGTTAGACGGCTCATTGCCAGTTTCCGGAGAGGAATCTTGCTCTGTTTTCCATGCGGGTTTAAATGGGTTAAACACCAAATATTCAATAGGATATGGATCTTTTCCGTGCTGATAGATAGCTCGCTCAATGACGTTTTTGAGTTCTCGTACATTCCCTGGCCAAGAATAATCCAAAAGCGATTCAACGGCAGAGGGGGCAAAGCCAACAAACAACTCCAATTCCAATTCACGACACATCTTAATGGCGTAATATTCTGCCAGTAGCATGATGTCTTCTTTTCGCTCACGCAAAGGAGGGATAGTAATGACGTCAAACGCCAGTCTATCTAATAGGTCTGCTCGGAATTCGCCCTTTAATGCCATGTCTGGTAAGTCGGCATTGGTTGCACACACCAGTCTGACATTGGCACTTAGCGCCTTTTGCCCACCGACACGTTCATATTGCCCGTATTCAATAACGCGCAGTAGTTTCTCTTGAACCGCAAGGGGAGTGGTCGCCAGCTCATCCAGAAACAGCGTTCCGCCTTCTGCTCTTTCAAAACGACCTTGATGACGCCCTTTCGAACCCGTAAAGGATCCCGATTCATGACCAAACAGTTCTGAATCAATCAAACCTTCACTTAAGGTTGAGCAGTTCAATGAGATCAAAGGTTGATCCCAACGTCTTGAAAGGTAATGCAGTCTTTGTGCGATCAACTCTTTACCTGTGCCACGTTCGCCAATGATCAGAATGGGTCTTTCTATTGGTGCGAGTTGGGAAACTTTATCTAACACAGAGAGAAAGCTAGGTGATTCACCAATGAGGTTCTGCTGCATAGCGGGTCCTTGTATGAATTAATCGCTGGAGAGGTCATGTAAGAGCCATAGTGGTGAAAAATACCAATACTTGGCTAAATTCATCATAGCATGGTTCGAGTTAATCACCATTTTATTGTAAGTAACTGATAATAAATGGCTTAAAAGTTGGCACGCTACTTGGATTATTTATGGTAGGTTTAACAACAAACGTAAATTTTTGAGCAAGTGGATTGATAAAGTCGCACAACGATTTGAAACGCATTTGCCATCATTGTAATTAAGGAGTTCCTCATGGGTATTTTTTCTCGCTTTGCAGACATTGTAAATTCAAACATCAGTGCACTATTAGATAAGGCTGAAGATCCAGAAAAGATGATTCGTCTTATTATCCAAGAAATGGAAGACACCTTAGTTGAAGTTCGTACCAACTCAGCAAAAGCAATTGCTGACAAGAAAGAGCTAGCGCGTAAAGTAGAAGCTATCGAAACACAGATTCTAGATTGGCAAAATAAAGCGACACTTGCCCTGACCAAACAACGCGAAGATTTGGCGAGAGCGGCGCTAATCGAAAAGCAAAAACTGGAAGACATCATCAAGAGCCTTCACACCGAACAAACCTTGGTTCATGAAACCATCGAAAAATTGACGAGTGAAATTGGTAAACTTGAAACAAAGATCGCAGAAACTCGTGCAAAGCAACAAGCATTAATGATTCGTAACAATGCGGCAAGCAACCGTCGTGATGTTCAAAAACACCTGCACTCAAGCAAAACCAACGAAGCAATGGCGAAGTTTGAGCAATTCTCGCGTAAAGTGGATGAATTAGAAGCTGAAGCGGACGTTTACGCTAAGACTGGCAACGCAAAATCTTTAGACCAAGAGTTTGCCGAGCTACAAGCTCAAGATGAAATCGAAAAAGAGCTAGCGAAACTGAAGCAACAAGTTGAAAACCGCGATAAATAATCTAGGAGTTGTCTATGTCAACATTTCTAATTGCAGGTCCACTGATTGTCTTTTTAATCTTCGTGGCACCGCTATGGTTATTCTTACATTACCGCAGCAAGAAGAAATCCAGCAATGGTCTTTCTGAAACGGATCTTCAACGTCTGCATAAGCTTTCTGCGCAAGCCGAATCCATGCAAGACCGAGTGAAAACGCTAGAAAAAATACTGGATGCGGAGTCGCCTAACTGGAGACGAAACTATGAGTAGAGAACTGTATCGCGACACGATTAACGGCAAATTGTCTGGTGTGTGTGCAGGGTTAGCGAACTATTTTGGCCTTGAAGTGTGGTTGGTTCGCATCTTAGTTATCTCAGCAGCACTGCTTGGTGGTAGTTTTCTGGTGTTATTAGCGTATTTAGCTTTGACATTTATGCTTGAAAAACAACCACCTCAGTATGTCGACCAAATGAAGGCGAAACAAGAGCATACGCTGAAGCAAAAGCCTTGGGAAAAAGGGCAAACTGCAGAGTCGCTATTGAACACTTTAGAGGGTGATTTCCAGAAGTTAGAGACCAGTGTCCGCAACATGGAAGCTTATGTGACTTCGGATACTTTCAAAGTCGACCGCGCATTTAAGAACATGTAGTGGTAAACCTGAAAAACATTAGATAACGGTTTAGGAAAATTTATTCCAAGCCGTTATTTTTTTTAATAATTTTGTCTAAATAAATCTTACGATAACTGGTAAGTTACATGTAATTAATCTATGTTATAAAAATATTTATAGTTATGGATGATCACTAATGTATAGAGCCTCCGTTGTCCTATTGACAGCCTTAGCTGGGTTGTCTGGGTGTGGTAAGGAGCTTCCTCCCGTACCTGAACCTGATTCTAGACCCGCCAAACTCTTCACTGTCTCCGTCGGTAGTAATGCTTTTGAACGTAGCTTTCCAGCCACCACAGAAGCTGGTGACAGAGCGGTACTCGCATTCCGTGTTCCTGGGTTATTGCAGAGCATCGATGTGACCGCTGGGCAGCACGTGTCTAAAGGCGACGAGCTTGCTAAGTTAAATCCCGATGAATATCAACTACTCGAGAAGCAAGCAAAAGCGAATTTTCAGCTAGCCGATGTTCAATATCAACGTGCGATCAAACTTCGTAAAGATCGTGTGGTATCAGAGCAAGATTTCGACCAAGCGAAAGCGAACCACAATTCAGCTCGCGCGGTGCTTAATCAAGCTAACGCGAATCTTCGCTACACCACTTTGGTTGCGCCGTATGACGGAACCATTTCCATCATTCCTGCTGAAAACCATGAATACATTGCGGCTAAACAAGGCGTGATGAATATTCAAACGAATCAAATCCTCAAAGTCGTATTCTTATTACCCGACCAACTTATCACGCGCTTTTCTTCAGGGTTTGAGACGGATGCAACCATGGTTTTTGATGCTTTCCCTGGTAGCTCCTACGCTTTAGCATTCCAAGAAGTTGATACTGAAGCGGATCCCAAAACCGGGTCGTACAAAGTCACCATGGTAATGGAAAGACCCACCGATGTTGGTATTTTGCCGGGTATGTCAGGCACAGTTCATTTAGTTTCAGCGTTAGCAGCCGCCACAAAAATTCCCACATCAGCAATGATGACTGATGGCGATGATGTCTCTGTGTGGCGCGTGAATAGCGACGGTATTGTTGAAAATGTCGCAATCATCATCGATGAAAAGCGCCATATTGTTTCAGGGTTGAACGATGGTGATCGCATCGTAACTTCTGGTGTTAATGGTCTTGAACCGGGCGTTAAAGTTCGAGAGTGGATCAAGGAAAGGGGGCTATAACATGAAAACACTTAAAGTGGCCGCTGGACTGTCGTGTTTGGCTTTACTTACGGCTTGTGAAGATAAACAAGTTGTAGAAGTGAATAACACGCCCTTGGTTAAAGCTATCGAGATTTCAGTCATCGACTTTAGCGACAAACTCTATTTCCCAGCGGTTGCAAACGCTGCCGAGAAGGCTCATCTCAGCTTTCGAGTCGCTGGTGAAATCAATAAGCTTGATGTGAAAGAAGGTGAGCGTGTTTCACAAGGAGACATCATTGCAGAGCTTGACCCTACCGATTATCAACTGGATGTCGACAATGCTCAGGCGCGTTACACGGTAATTAACAGCCAATACAGACGTTCAAGTCCGCTAGTGAAGAAAGGCTTATTGGCGAAGTCACAGTTTGATGAAATTGCTGCTCAACGCCAGATCGCTTATGCCGAGCTGGAACTCGCAAAACTGCGCTTGTCGTTCACTAAGCTTCGTGCTCCTGTTGATGGGATCATTTCTCGTGTCAGTGTCGATCAATATGAAAATATTCAGGTAGGCCAGCAGGTCGTGAACATTCACAGTGTCGAGGATGTTGAGGTTGTTATCCAACTGCCTGACCAGATTTACGTGAATCAGCCTAGCGAACAGCTGTTATCGAATGTTGAGGCTGTGGTAAGAGTACCCAGTGGCAATGAATACACGGCGGCTATTAAGGAGTTTACCACTGAACCTGACCCAAGCACGGGCACGTTCACGGTGACGCTTGCTCTACCTATGCCGGAAGATGATTTGATTCTGGATGGTATGGCCGTTGAGGTGACGTCAAATGGGCGAGATATCGGCTTGGAGTTAAAAGCTGGGGTACTTATCCCAATCGAAGCTGTGTTTAATGCGGATGGCGATGATTTAACGCGCCAGAACTCTTATGTATGGGTGCTTAATGACGACAGTACCGTCTCAAAACAGCAAGTCGTAATAGGAAAAGCCAATCAGAAAACATTGCAGATCATGAAAGGATTAGAAATGGGGCAGCATGTCGTTGTTGCAGGCGTATCGCGATTGCGAGATGGGATGACAGTGGAAGTATTGTCTCAGGAGACGAACAATGAGTGAAGTAAATAACAAGCCCCAAAATGACGATCAACAGGGTGATGATCAGATCACAGGTGTTGCTTCTTACTTTATACGTAACAAAGTCATTAGCTGGATGCTATCTCTGATCTTTCTTATTGGTGGTGTCTCTGCCTTTTTCGGCTTGGGTCGTTTAGAAGATCCTGCCTTTACCATCAAAGATGCGATGGTTGTGACCTCTTACCCAGGGGCCACACCTCAACAAGTTGAAGAAGAAGTTACTTACCCACTAGAAAAAGCGATTCAACAACTTACCTATGTGGACGAAGTGAACTCTATCTCTAGCCGCGGCCTATCACAGGTAACGGTGACGATGAAGAACAACTACGGCCCAGATGATCTTCCGCAAATATGGGATGAACTTCGCCGAAAAGTGAATGATCTCAAGGTTGAACTGCCACCCGGCGTCAATGATCCTCAAGTCATCGATGATTTCGGTGACGTTTACGGTATTTTGCTGGCGGTGACGGGGGATGGCTATAGCTACAAAGAGCTGCTGGATTACATTGATTACCTAAGGCGAGAGCTAGAGTTGGTTGATGGGGTCAGTAAAGTCTCCGTTTCCGGCCAACAACAAGAGCAAGTGTTCATTGAGATATCGATGAAACGGATAAGCTCTCTGGGTCTGTCTCCAAGCACGGTATTTAACCTTTTATCGACTCAAAATATTGTATCAAGTGCAGGAGCGGTAAGGATTGGTGATGAATATATTCGAATCCATCCAACGGGTGAGTTCCAGAATGTTGAGCAGCTTGGCGATTTAATTCTGACAGAAGGTGGTGCTCAAGGTCTCATCTATTTAAAAGATGTGGCGAATGTAACTCGTGGTTATGTTGAAGTGCCAAGTAACATCATTGGCTATAACGGCAAGCTCGCACTTAACCTTGGTGTCTCTTTTGCGCAAGGCGTGAACGTAGTAGCGGTTGGTGAAGCGTTTGATCGAAGATTGGCCGAGCTAAAGTATCAACAACCCGTCGGCATCGACATCTCCGAGGTTTATAACCAACCTAAAGAGGTAGACAAGTCGGTAAGCGGATTTGTGGTGAGTTTAGGGCAGGCGGTTGCGATCGTAATCGTGGTGTTACTGTTCTTCATGGGACTAAGATCGGGCCTATTGATTGGTTTGATACTGCTATTGACCGTATTCGGTACATTCATTTTCATGCAGTACTTCAAGATCGACCTACAACGTATTTCACTGGGCGCGTTGGTTATCGCCTTGGGGATGCTGGTGGATAATGCCATTGTGGTGGTGGAAGGGATATTGATCGGCACGCAGAAGGGGCGAACCCGGATGCAGGCCGCCACCGATATCGTAACCCAAACCAAATGGCCGCTGCTTGGTGCGACGGTTATTGCGGTGACTGCGTTTGCTCCAATTGGTTTATCTGAAGACTCAACAGGCGAATACTGTGGCACCTTGTTCACGGTGCTACTGATCTCCTTGATGCTGAGTTGGTTTACTGCCATCTCGCTCACGCCGTTCTTTGCCGACATGTTCTTTAAAGGTCAGAAGGTCGATCCAGATAACGAAGGTAAGGACCCATACAACGGGATGGTTTTTGTTATCTACAAAAACTTCCTTGAGTTCTGTATGAAGCGTGCTTGGTTAACCATGTTTGTTCTGATTATTGGTTTAGGCGCGAGTGTGTACGGTTTTGGTTTCGTTAAGCAAGCCTTCTTCCCGTCTTCAACCACACCTATGTTCCAAGTGGATGTGTGGATGCCAGAAGGTACCGATATTCGAGCGACCAATACCAAGCTTAAAGTGCTTGAGAGTTGGCTAGCTGAGCAGGACGAAGTTGAACATATCACGACAACCGCGGGTAAAGGCCTGCAACGTTTCATGCTGACTTATGCGCCAGAGAAAAGTTATAGCGCTTACGGCGAGATAACGGTTCGTGTGAAAAGTTATGAAGTACTTGAAGGGCTAATGAAACGCTTCCGTGAACATGTAAATGGTCAGTTCCCAGAGATTGACTACAAGCTTAAACAGATCGAATTAGGTCCTGGTGGCGGTGCGAAAATTGAAGCGCGAATTGTGGGTTCTGATCCAACGGTTTTACGTTCAATCGCTGCACAAGTGATGGACATCATGCGTGCTGATGAAGGCGCATTTAACGTTCGTCACGATTGGCGTGAAAGAACTAAGGTATTAGAGCCTCAGTTCAATGAAAGCCAAGCGCGTCGTTATGGTATTACTAAATCTGACGTTGATGATTTCCTAGCAATGTCTTTCTCTGGTAAGTCGATTGGTGTGTATCGTGATGGTACAACGTTAATGCCGATTGTGGCTCGTTTGCCTGAAGACGAGCGTGTCGATATTCGTAACATCGAAGGCATGAAGATCTGGAGCCCAGCATTAAGTGAGTACATCCCACTTCAACAAGTAACGTTAGGTTACGAGCTAGAATGGGAAGATCCACTGATCATCCGTAAGAACCGTAAGCGTATGCTAACGGTAATGGCGGATCCTGATCTATTGGGTGAAGAGACGGCCTCAACTCTACAGAAACGCTTACAACCACAGATTGAAGCGATTGAGATGCCTCCGGGTTACTCATTGGAATGGGGGGGTGAATATGAGTCGTCAGCAGATGCACAGGCGTCACTGTTCACAACCATGCCTCTGGGTTACTTGTTCATGTTCTTAATCACTGTGTTCTTGTTTAACTCGGTGAAAGAGCCTCTGATCGTTTGGTTAACGGTTCCATTGGCGTTGATAGGGGTGACGACAGGCTTGCTAGCCTTGAATACACCATTCGGCTTTATGGCGCTGTTGGGCTTCTTGAGTCTATCTGGGATGCTTCTGAAGAACGGTATCGTACTACTTGATCAAATTGAGATTGAGATGAAATCTGGTAAAGATCCGTATGTAGCGGTTGTTGATGCGGCTCTGAGTCGTGTTCGTCCGGTATGTATGGCAGCGATCACCACCATTCTTGGTATGATCCCTCTACTACCGGATATCTTCTTTAAACCAATGGCAGTAACCATCATGTTTGGTTTAGGCTTTGCGACTGTACTCACGCTAATCGTAGTACCTGTGCTGTATCGTTTATTCCATAAAATTGAAGTGGCTTAACGTCAACTAACCTTTGAAATAATGCCCCTAATTGGGGCATTATTTTTATGTACGATTACTAAAAGAGACTATCGAAATGGAAGCGAATACAGTGGATAGAACGTGTGCATGGGCGCTTAAACATGAGCTTGAAAGGGAGTACCACGATGCAGAGTGGGGCGTGCCTGTTTATGATGACCAAGTTCTGTTTGAGTTCATTACTTTAGAAGGCGCTCAAGCAGGTCTGAGTTGGATTACGATCCTTAAAAAGCGTGAAGGCTATCGTGCCGCGTTCGATAATTACGATCTAAACAAGCTAGCTGAGCTGAATGAAGACAACGTGCCGCACATCATTGAAAACTTCGATGTGGTTAAACACAGGGGTAAGATTGCTTCGGTATACAACAATGCACGAGCAACGCTTGAATTACAGAAAGAGTTCGGCTCTCTTTCTAATGCCTTATGGCAATTTGTTGATAATGAAGTGATCGTGAATCAATGGACTGAGATGTCTCAAGTTCCCGCTTCTACCGAGCAATCTAAAGCGATGAGTAAGTTTTTGAAGAAGAGAGGCTTTAAGTTTGTAGGAGAAACAATCTGTTACGCATTTATGCAAGCAACAGGTATGGTCAATGATCATTTAGTCGGTTGCCCACACAAATAAAGTGTTATTTATTTCAGCGGAACAATCACTTAGAAATTGAAAAATTCATAGCCATTTTTTCATCGCTCTGAGATCTTTAAGTAGATGTGCTTTAAGGTTCAATATTGGCTTTGAAAGCTTCTGGACTATGAGCGGTTTGTATTATGAGCTGAAGTATCTGAATATGAGTATTTTGAGTTATGCTTTAAACAGAAAAAGGCAGGAATATCCAGCCTTTTTTGCATATTAGACCTATCGTCTCAGATTAAATCAGAGCGCTATAACGTTCTAATCCCGCCTCTAGATCAGCAATCAGGTCATCAACATCTTCTAACCCAATATGAACACGTATCAAGGTACCTTCGAAATTAGGATTGGCAACAGTTCTCAAGTTGTCAAAACTGCTTGGTTCGTTAGCTAGAATCAAACTTTCAAATCCACCCCAAGAGTAACCCATACTAAAATGTGTCATTCCATCAAGTAACGCTGTCGTCGCTTTGATATTAGAGTTGTTTAGTACAAAAGAGAACAAGCCATTACCGCCAGTAAAATCTCGTTTGAAGAATTCATGGCCTGGGCAAGACTCAAGAGCAGGGTGACGAACGTGGTTAACTTCAGGACGAGTCTCTAACCATTTTGCGACCTTCAAGCTGCTTTCTGCGTGTTGGCGTAGACGCACATCAAGAGTACGAATGCCGCGAAGCCCTAAATAAGCATCATCAGGTGAGACACATTGCCCCATCAAGTAACTTTGCTCTCTTAGTTGATCCCAGCATTTCTCATTGGCGACTGCCGTACCTAGCATCACATCAGAGTGACCCACGATGTATTTGGTCGCTGCTTGAATCGAGATATCAACACCAAAATCAAACGGTGAGAAGTTCACGCCAGCCGCCCAAGTATTGTCTAGCATAACGATGATGTCATGTTCATGAGCGATACGCGCTAGTGTTGGAATATCCTGCACTTCCATGGTGACAGAGCCTGGAGACTCAGTAAACAGCACCTTAGTGTTTGGCTTGATAAGGTCTTGGATGCCTTCACCAATCGTTGGCTCGTAGTAAGTTGTCTCTACCCCCATCTTTTTCATGATGGTGTCACAGAAATCACGAGTAGGTTCGTAGCAGGTGTCAACCATTAAAATATGATCACCTGTTTCTACAAAAGAGAGAATAGCATTCGAAATTGCTGCTGTACCACACGGGTACAGTGCACAACCCGCGCCGCCTTCTACTTCAACCATCGCATCTTGGAAGGCAAAATGAGTGTTGGTTCCACGACGTCCGTAAAAAAGGGTCTTGTTAGCGCGGTTAATCGTAGCTTTACGCTTCTCTTCTACTGAGTTAAATACGACAGTTGAAGCGCGTTGTACTGGTGGGTTAACAACACCATTGGTCCACTTCTTATCACGACCGGCAGTGATAAGTTTAGTGGTTTTGTTCTCGGACATGCTGTGAATTCCTTATCAATCGGTTATGTCCTATTTAAAACATGCCAAGAGTGTTCAAAGCAAGAGCGGAGCGGGGATTTTTGCGCTTTTCTTACGATTTTTAACCTTTCACTCAGTTAACAGTGAAAGGTTAAAAATGATCGATGGGGAAACAACGAGCCATAATCGACTCATTGCTGGAATTATAGGAGTGGGTTGAACAAGTAGAACAGCCTCTCAAAGAAGCGATTACTAAGGTTTCTTTGCTCCCACTGTTCTAACTCTACAGAGTGGGATGAAGCGATATAAGATTTCTGCAGCTCAGACAGTTTTTGCGTGAAATGCACATCATCCACAGCCAGAGTCACTTCAAAGTTGAGCCACAAACTGCGCATGTCGATATTGACGGTTCCGATCAAGCAAAACTCTTCATCGATCACTACCGATTTGGTATGAAGAAGGCCACCGTAAAATTCATAGATCTTCACGCCAGCTTCAAGCAACTCGGTATAAAACGCACGAGAAGCCCATTTAACCATTAGTGAATCGTTATTGTGTGGAATGATCAGTTCTACAGTTACGCCGCGTTGAGCTGTCATCTTAAGTGTTTCGAGTAAGTCAGCACTTGGCACAAAATAAGGTGTAGTAATACGTACAGAATGATTCGCTTGATTGATGGCGATGGTCAGTACTTGTAAGATCAAATATTCCGGCATGCCAGGGCCAGACGGCACTACTTGAACCGGATGATGTGTCATGATTTCTTCAACTGGGCATTCAGGTATATCAGGGAGAATGCGTTCACCAGTCTCAACTTCCCAATCCCAGCCATGAATAGCGGATAAAACATTAACGGTTGGCCCAGTCACTCTGACCATTACATCAATCCACTGACCAACGCCGGAACTTTGTTTGAAGTGAGCAGGATCGACCATGTTCATTGAACCCGTATAGGCGATAGTCTCGTCAATCACAATGATTTTGCGGTGTTGTCTTAAATCTAGGCGACGTAAAAAAATACGCCATGGGCTCACTTCTAGTGCTTGTTCGACTTGAACGCCTGCGTCCTTCATCATTGACTGCCAGTGGCTTTTGAAAAAGCGTGGGCTACCTGCTGAATCGAGCAAAACTTTAACATCTACGCCACGTTTTGCAGCGCGAATCAGCGCAGAGGCAACCGAATCGGTCAGGCCACCTGGATGCCAAATATAGAAAACCATCTTGATACTGGTTTGTGCATTTTCTATATCTTCGATAATTGCGTGTAGGATCTCGTTTGGTGAAGATTGCAGCGATAGAGTGTTTCCACTGAGCGCAGGGATGCCCATTCGATTGTTACAAAGTTCGTCAATCTTATGGATAGGGGAGCCGACTTTCCCTGGTTGGTGAAGTTGGCAATCATTCAATTGACGGAACCAGTCGCCGAAAGGGGTAAACATACGATGAGCGCGTTCAGCCCTTTTTCTGCCTAGGTTTAGCTCTCCAAAAAGGAAGTAACAAGCGACACCTACAATTGGGATAATGTAGATAACCATCAACCACGCGAGAGAAACGCTGACAGAGCGCCGTTTTAGTACAACACGGAAGGTCACACCGGCAACCAGTACCCAGTACAAAGCGACAGAAGCTAAAGTTAAAAAATGGTAGAACTTTTCCACATTGAATACTCGAAAAAAGAGACACTTAGATAGTAATGCTATTTTGCGGATATGGGAATTTAAGGAATCAACTATTTACAAAATAGAGCAAAAGCTGTAAATAGGTAATAGTTGTTAAGTTTTGGTTAACTTAAGACGAAAACGATTGTTTTGTATGAAAAGGCGGCATTTAACCATAAAAATTTACATTGGCAACGAAATTTGTACGGTTCGGGCTTCCAATTTTATTCTTAAACTGGTTTACTTGCTAGACAACGAGCGTCAATCAAATCTTTTAGGTATGTAAACTTTTGTATACACCTTCCTTTTAAAGACGCCACCCAAAGCAAAACACAACATCACATAACACAAAAGTTTGGAGTACACGTGGCTACTAGTAATACAACCACAACACCCCGCGATACCTGGGGTTCGAAGTTAGGATTCGTAATGGCTGCAGCAGGTTCTGCTGTTGGCTTAGGTAACATTTGGAAATTCCCATACACAGCAGGCGAAAGTGGCGGTGGTGCATTCGTTGCCATTTACCTGTTTTTTGTAATTTTTATTGGTTTCAGTGTCATGCTGACTGAATTTGCGATTGGCCGTCATACGCAAAAATCAGCAGTAGGTGCATTTAAAACAACTGACCGTCGTTGGACGTTCGCTGGCGTTATCGGCGTATTCAGTGGTCTACTTATCATGGGTTTCTACCCAGTAGTAGGCGGTTGGTCAATCGCATACATCGGTAAAATTGCAGGTGGTCTTCTAGACGCACCAGAAGCAATTGGTGATAGCTTTGGTGGCTTTATCTCAAACCCAGTTCAACCACTAATGTGGATGGGCTTATATCTACTACTTAACGTTGTTATCGTTATGAAAGGTATCTCTGGTGGTATTGAGAAAGCAGGTAAGATCCTGATGCCGCTTCTTTTCATTATCCTTATTGTAGTATCTATCAAAGGCATTATGCTTCCGGGCGCGATGGCTGGTCTTGAGTTCCTATTCAGTCCTGACTTCTCTAAAGTAGACAGCAATGTAATTCTAGCCGCTCTAGGTCAAGCATTCTTCTCTCTAAGTCTTGGTATGGGTTGTATGATGACATACGGTTCTTACCTTAAGAAGAAAGAGAACCTAGTTCAGACAACAGCAATGGTAACCGCAATGGATACTGGTGTTGCTATTCTAGCTGGTGTTGCAATGTTCCCTGCAATGTTCGCGTTCGGTATGGAACCTGCAGCGGGCCCTGGTTTAGTATTCGTTGTTGTTCCTCAGCTGTTCGCTGAAATGGGCGGCGTAGTTGGTCTTCTATTTGCTCTTATGTTCTTCGTTGGTTTGAGTGTTGCGGCACTAACATCTTCAGTATCTCTACTTGAAGTTGTGGTTTCTTACCTAATCGATGAGAAAGGCATGAAGCGTGTAACAGCGGTACTGTCTGCAAGTGTTGTAATGGCGATTCTATGTATCTTCGCTTCTCTATCACTTGGCGGCTTCGGTCCAACACTGTTTGATACTGGCGCGTTCGACATTTTCGACCTACTAACGGATAAGATTTTCCTAGCGGTTGGCGGTATGTTAGTATGTATCTTCGCTGGTTGGAGACTAAACCGTGCTGACCTAGAGAAAGAAATCACTAACGATGGTGAAGTATCTTTCCCACTATTCGGTCTATGGTACACGCTAGTTAAGTACATCATCCCAGTAGCTATCGCAATCGTTGCATTCATGGGTATCTCTTCTGGCTTCGACAGCGGTAAAGGTGCAATCATGCTACTAGGTATTGGTATTATTGCTGGCTCTGCGCTTATCTCTAAGAAGCTATAGTTTTAAGAAGCTACAATCGCGAGCTAAAGTAAGTTAAGAAACGGGAGCCAATGGCTCCCGTTTTTTTATTCAAATACTTAATTCTTATCAAAAAATAAAACATTACATTCACTAAAGTTATCCGTCACCTAGCCGATATATTGAATATCAAGAATTTTTGATCGGTATTTAATTTAGGTAGGTGTTGTGTGAAATTGTCAGTGAGAAAGAAACTGTATGCCGGTTTTGGCTCTATATTGGCGGTGCTTGTTACGTTAGTCAGTATTGTATGGATAGAAGTTATCGGCGCGCACCAGAGCGCAGATGAAATTAGAATGGACGATGTTCCGGGTACTGTTACCTACCTGGTACTGATTGATGAAGCGGGTGATGTATATCGAGATGCGCTTGGTGCAATCACTCTGGTCGATAATGCACTCAATGATTATCGAACCAACAAGAACGAATTTGCTCAAGCTATCGAGCAGGCTAAGCGTTTGGAGAGTAGAGGTTCGGAAGACCACCGCCGTATTCAGCGAATTGAAGACCTGATGGGGCGTTTCACTCAAGAGTTTGAATCAAAGCTTGTGCCGAAGATCAATGATGAAGCTGCGCTACTAGCCAATATTCAACAGCTACGATCTTTGTATGAGAGCAATCTTATCCCTATTGAGAACTTACTGGATCAAGCGTCAGCAAGTGAGCGCGCAGATACAGAACAGTCACTACTGACACTAACCGACACGTTTACTACCATCGAGCGCACCACCATGGTGTTGTCTGCTATTGCGATTGTCTTTGGTTGTGTGATTGCGTATCTATTGTCTAGCTCTATTACCAATCGTCTTACTCGTGTAGAACAAGTAGCACGACGTGTAGCAAATGGTGACCTAACGGCAGGCGACATTATTGATGATTCTGGTGATGAATTGGCTGAACTGGCTAAATCGATTAACCAGATGCAGAAATCACTAGTAGACCTATTAGGTTCAATCTCGTCTGTGACTCACCAAGTCCAATCGGTGACAGGGGAGCTCTCTTCTATTAGCCAAGACATCGTTACTGGTGCATCAGCTCAAGCAGACAAAGCTAACTTGATTGCAACGGCTGCTGAAGAGCTAAGCTTGACCATTTCTGAAGTGGCGCAGCAAGGTACTTCAACTTATGAAGAAGCACGTCGCTCAGAAACCTCTGCAGAAGATGGCCGCAACGTGATTGTTGAGATGGTGGCGAGTATTCAACAAGTGTCGACTCAAATGAGCGATATGTCGTTGCAAATGAATACTCTAGGTTCTCACGGTGAGCAGATTGGTAGCGTTATCAAGGTAATCGAAGACATTGCTGAGCAAACTAACCTGTTAGCTCTTAACGCTGCAATTGAAGCGGCACGTGCAGGCGAGTTTGGTCGTGGTTTTGCTGTGGTAGCCGATGAAGTGCGAGCGCTAGCAGAAAGAACAACCAAAGCGACACGAGAAGTCTCGGGCATCATTCAATCGATTCAATCGGGCACTCAAGAAGCGGTGACTTACACTCAAGATAACTGTCGTTTAGTTGAGATTGGTGTTGAGCAAAGCTCAGGTGCTGTTTCGGCTCTAGAAGCGATTGTGAGCGGTGCGGGCAATGTACAAAGCATGGTTAACTCTATTGCGACTGCGGCAGAAGAACAGACGGCTGTGACCAAAGAAATTGCAGCGGACATTACCGCGATTAGCGATATCTCTGAGCAATCTCTGCAGCTAGCAACTCGTAGCTCCGAAAATACATCAGGCTTGAACGCTAAGGTTGCTGAGCTAGAAGCATTAGTTGGTAAGTTTAAACTGGGGTAAAGCGGTAGCTTGGTTCTATTTACCTATTGGTAATCGAGTAAAGACCACGCACTGATCGCTAGTTGCTGAAAAGAAGCCCAACGATTCAATATTTATTGAGTGAGTTGGGCTTTTTCGTAGCTGGAATCTGGGTTCAGACGAGGTATACTCCACGTTCTACAATGGAGCTAGCCTTTAATGTTCGATATTCTTCTGAACCACTCTGATTTTTTACTTATCAATAAGCACCCTGGAGTCAGCGTCCACAAAGACGATGGCGATACCATGTTGCTTCAAGAAGTTGCTAAGGCAATTAATGAGCCTAAGTTGTATCTCGTTCATCGACTAGATAAAATGACTTCGGGCATTCTGCTGCTGGCAAAAAATGCGTCGGCGGCGAGCGAGCTTTCACAGCTATTTGCAAAGCGTGAAGTAGAGAAATACTACCTTGCGATCGGTTCTAAGAAGCCAAAGAAAAAGCAAGGTTTGATCTCAGGAGACATGGAGCGCTCACGACGCTCAAGTTGGAAACTTCTGACATCCAAAGAGAACCCTGCGATTACTCAGTTTTTATCAGCAACGGCTGAACCCGGTGAGCGTCTGCTGTTATGCAAACCCTATACGGGGCGAACTCACCAGATCCGTGTCGCGATGAAGTCGATCGGCTCAGCCATTGTTGGTGACCCTATTTATAATCCATCGAGTGAGGCTGACAGAGGTTATCTGCATGCCTTCGCGATTCGATTTGCCTATCAATCACAAGCCTACGAATATGTCTGCGATCCAAGAAGCCTAAACTCCTTGGGTGAGAAGTGGCATCAAGAAACCGTGTCGAACGGTTTGGACAGTTGGCTTGAACCTTGGTCATTAACTTGGCCAAAGCTAAACACTAAGTGAGTGAAATAATGGAAGCATCAGCTTTACCTCTGTTTTTTAGTCATATTGAACAGCAACTTAATGAAGTACCAAACGAACTACGCCGTATTTTCCACGGGCGCGGTAAGTTTTGGCCTGGTCTAGAGCAACTGACATGTGACTGGGTTGATGGACAGCTACTGGTTAACGTGTTTAAAGAAGTCGACGATGAATTCTTGTCATCTCTTAAAGCTGGATTGGTTGAACTCACCAACAAAGATATCTGGCAATCAAAGCAGGGCACAAGCATTGTTCTGCAACACCGTTATGCCGATGGTGCGCCTTCAGAGGTTCTATGGGGTGAGTTGAATGACTCTCCGGTTGTGGTTGAGCATGGCCTTAAGTACCAATTAGACATTGGCCGTAATCAGAACTTCGGTTTGTTCCTAGACATGCGTAATGGTCGTCAGTGGGTACAAGATAATGCCAAGGATAAGAACGTTCTTAACCTGTTTGCATACACTTGTGGTTTCTCTGTCGCGGCTATCGCTGGTGGCGCTCGTCAATGCATGAACGTGGACATGTCACGTGGCTCGCTAAACAAAGGTCGCGATAACCACCGTCTGAATGAACACGATATGCGCTCGGTTAACTTCCTTGGCTACGATATCTTTAAGTCGTGGGGGAAAATCAAGAAGGGCGGTCCTTACGAGCTCGTTATCATCGATCCACCTTCGTTCCAAAAAGGCAGCTTTGCTCTAACCAAAGATTACAAAAAAATCTTACGTCGTTTGCCTGAACTTCTAACTGAAGGCGGTGAAGTGATTGCGTGTGTGAACTCACCAGCAGTATCACCAAACTTCCTGATTGAGACGATGGCAGAAGAAGCACCAAGCGTTGAGTTCATTGAGCGTCTGGACAACCCGCCTGAGTTTGTCGATGTCGACCTTGATTCAAGCCTAAAGGTATTGAGGTTTAAAATCACGGCTTCAGCTGAAGCTTGATGTCATGATTTAGCGGGCATTATCCATACTAATATAGAAAACGCCGCTCACAATGAGCGGCGTTTTTATAGGTGCAAGAAACTAACTCATTTATTAACTAGCTTGGTTTTTTAGTGTCTGAAAACCAAAATAAATACGCATGAACGTGGTTAGCCAACAAGCTGCACCAAAGGTGTAAGCGATAACCGCAAAGTGTTGAGGCCAAATACAAAACGCGATGAAACAGGCGATGGTTTCAGTGCCTTCGGTTAGCCCTGACATGTAGTACAGAGACTTATGCTTATAGACTGGGTTTTCAATGCCTCGCTTGCCTGCCATAACCGCAAACGCTAAAAAGCTGCTGCCTGTGCCGATAAAAGAGAAGATCAAAAATGCACCGGCAATGGCGTTGTGTTCTGGGTTGGCAATGACAAATCCAAAAGGGATCAGCGAGTAGAATAGGAAATCTAGGCTGATATCGAGGAAACCGCCCGCATCACTAATGCCTTGGATTCGAGCCAAGGCTCCATCAAGCCCATCACATACTCTATTAAACACAATGAAGCCTAACGCCCACTCATATTGTTGAAATGCCAACGCTGGAAACGCTAAACACCCAATCAGAAATCCGAATAACGTGGTTTTATTGGCCGTGATACCCAATTGGTTTAGTAACTTAGCAGACTGATTTAATGGCCACTTAATGACCTTAATGGAGTACTTATCCAGCATGGTTACTTCTCCATGGCCAAGACAGTACTTCTGCCCCTTGAGGTACATCGGCTTCGTCGTGCGTGACCATTAATGTAGGGATATTCGCTTTGGTCAGCTGTTCGAAGACCCAATCGCGAAATTGTGCTCTGAGCTCTTGGTCTAACTTACTGAACGGTTCGTCAAGCAGGGCGAGTTTAGGCTTGGCTAACAACATACGAGTCAAGCTTATTCTTGCGCGTTGACCGCCGGATATTTGATCCGGGAAAGATTCAGCTAAGTGAGTTAGCTCTATGTCTTTTAGTGCAGCCATTGCTTGTTTTTGGCGAGCGGAACCTTTAACAGAGTTCGGTAACGAAAAGGCCAAGTTTTCCCATACTTTGAGGTGCGGAAACAACAAGTCATCTTGAAACAAAATACCGACTTCACGCTGATGTGATGGAAGCTCGTCGAGCTGAATATTGTTCAACACAACGGTGCCAGAGTACGAAAAATCTTCACTTAAGTGACCAGCAATCGCATCCAGTAAGGTCGACTTTCCGCAGCCACTCGGCCCCATCAAAGCCAGTATTTGGCCAGATTCTAATGTGACGTTTAGCGCTGAGAACAGCGAATCTCCATCGGTTTTACGGATGGCGAGGTCGTTGAGGTACAGACTCATTACTTAGGAAACCTTTAAAAGTAAGACGGCGATATCTCAGTTGAAGTCGGCTGACTAATATCGCTAAAGAGAAAAAGAACAGAGGCAATAGGGCCTGCCAAATGGCATAGATTGCTGTCACCCTGCGGTCGAAACCACTGGTAAGTGCAACGGCTTCTGTGGTGATCGTGCTAATACGGCCCGCGCCGAGCATTAATGTTGGAAGGTATTGGGCCAAACTCACGCTGATCCCGACCGCCCAAGCAAAGGCAATCGCAGGAAGCAAGATTGGTAGTTTGATCGAATACCAACTCTGAAATGGCGATTTACCTAGGCTCAGCGAGGCTTTAATCAACCCATCATTGAAGCTTTTCCACGGGCCATCCAAAGACAGGTACACAAACGGGAAAGCAAAGAAAACATGCGCCCAAATCACCCAGAACTCATAGGCACTACTGCCGATGTAGAGGGTCGTGACTTGCATACCAAACAACACTGAAAGCTGCGGTATTAGCATTGGAATAGCGATAATGAAGCCCGGAACTTGCCACTTGTATTTGATTCTGTATTCGTGAGCAACCAGCGCAAGCAACAAAGCGATTGAAGCAGCAATCAGACCAATCCATAAGCTTTGACCAACGGTGCTCATGATGCCTTCCCACTCGAACTCCCAGAAGCGCGTGCTGTAGCGGCTCGGCAGTAAATCAGGGAAGCGCCAACGCTGAGCAACGCTCCAAATTACCATTAAAGGAATGATCAGCAGTGAAAGGCTAGCAAGGACAGTGAATACCGTTTTCCCCGGAAGGTTTTCCCCTGTTCTTCCGGAATACTGCCAAGTTCGAAAGTACTTAAGAACCGCCCATTCAACTAAACGCGCCAAGGCGATGATCAACGAAGCTAAACCAAACAAAACGATGGCACCAGCAGCAGCTCGCGGAAGTAGGTTAAGATCCGGATCGTTGAACCATTGCCATACCAAAACGGCAAAGGTCGGCGGGTTGGTTGGGCCTATGATCAAAGCAATATCGACAACCGAGACACTGTAAGCGAGTACCGCCAGCATTGGGAAACGAAGCTTAGTAAACCATTGTGGGAAAATACATTTCCACCAGATCTGAGCGCGGCTGTAACCGAGCGATGCACTGACCTTGGTGATACGCTCTACATCAATTTGCTGAAGTATCGAAATGCTCATCAGCAATAAGAAGGGGACTTCTTTGAGTGCGAGCATAATAATTAAGCCGAACGCGTATGGGTCTTTCACCAATAACGCCAATTCAGAGCTGGTAGCCGATTCGCCGAGCAAGTGATGTACCGCTCTTGCGCCAAGCCCCGTTGGACTAAACAGAAAAGCAAAGCCGATAGCGAAAGCTACATGTGGAATGGCAAGCATTGGCGATAGTGTAAACTCAATCTTTCTCCAAAACTTGTTTCCCCAAGAGGCTTGAAGAATACAAAAGGTCAGGAAGCAGGCTATATAGCTGCTTGCAATTGCTGAACCTAGGCTTAAGCCAATAGAGTGCCAAGCCCCTTCCCATTGAAAGACTTGGCTAAAACCGTTGAGTGTCGGCTCCTCTAAACCAAGGGGCGGGATGAAACTCAGTGACGAAGCCACGACTCCCGCTACCCCAGGAATGGTCGGGATAATGCATACAGCTATAACAACAAAATATAGAGCGCGTAGCATGAAGACTAGTTACCGTATCGCTTAAGCCACTCTTTCTCGAGCGCGTTTTGCCAGCTAGGGTGTGGTTCATCAACCGATTTAAATTGCTGGGTGTTTTTAGCGCTGCCAGTGAGGTACTTGCTGCTCAGAACCGAAGGATCGCCCCAAACATTGAGGTCCCCCTTGCGAGACTGTGCTTCAGGGCTCAGTAAGAAGTTAATGGTCACTTGAGCACCCGCGGTTGCATTGGCGTTCCAAGGAATCGCAAGGAAGTGAATGTTAGATAGAGCGCCGCTTTCTAGAGCATAAGCCTTAGTGGTTTCGGCTAAGCGACCACTGGCTTGTGCTGAATAAACAGAGTTTGGATTAAACGTAATCGCGAGATCGATCTGTCCGTCATCCAGAAGTTGGATGCTTTCCGATGTGCCTGCTGGGAACTGCTTTCCACCGCGCCACGCCACTTTATGGAATTTATCTAAGTAAGCCCACAGTGGTGCCGTTACTTCTTGGAAGTTGTCTTCTGAAACCGGCTGAGCCAGCGCAGGGTTATTGTTTGTTAGTTCAATCAGTAGTGACTTAATGAAGCTCGTGCCATGAAACTCTGGTGGGCGAGGGTAGCTTAAGCGGTTCGGGAAAGCCTGAGCGTAGCTTAACATCTCAGAGAATGATTGTGGCGGGTTGTGAAGTGTTTCTTGGTCATGAATGAACACCAGTTGTCCCACGCCCCACGGTGCTTCCAAGCCTTCTGTCGGCTCTGAGAAATCAACATCAATCGGCAGAGACTTATCGACATACTGCCAATTTGGAAGTGACTCTGTAAATGGCCCAAACAATAGCGCGTTGTCTTTCATCGAGCGGAAGTTCTCGCCATTAATCCAGACGATATCGACGCTGCCTTCACTGTTCTTTCCTGCTGCTTTTTCAGCAAGCAGTCGAGTGGTGGTTTCCGCAATATCGGTCACTTTCACATGCTTTAACGTGACACCGTAGTCACTTTGTAATTTCTTGCCTGCCCACTGTAGGTAACGATTGATCTCTTGGCTTCCGCCCCAAGCGTGAAAGTAGACAGTTTCTCCCTCTGCCTGCTGTTCTATTTGGTTCCAGCTGTCGATGGATGTTGCTTCATCAGCATAAATGGTTGCGCTGTATGCAACGGTTGCCATGATTCCTAACGTACTTACTATATTGTTCATAAACTTTTCCATTTGGTAGTGAACGGGCAAGAGCATTGTATTTTCAAACGACCTAGGGCGTGTTGACCCTTCGTGGTTAACGAAAGATCAACATGCCCTAATAGTTATTCTATCTGTTTCTGAAATAAATTCTAATTCAACAGTAAATTCAATCAATTACTTGAGAACAAGCAGGGAGTTCTCGGTTGAGTTTTGTTCGATCTGTAATCACCTCGAAAACTCGACAGACTCTAGGCTTTTGCCATCCTAGCAACAGACCGCTGAACCGTTGAATTTATTGCATCTAAATGAGAGATTTTTGAGGTTTATTGGAGGCTGGTACGAAAAGTCGGCGATGAGTGTCAATTTTGAAGAAGTAGTGAGGGCAAGCTGACAATAAAAAAGGAGCCATCAGGCTCCTTTAATCAGTATTTGGTTTCGATGACGGATTAGTTTACCCAGTCACGAATTGTGTACGTTAGCGTGTGTACATCGTTTTTCAGTACTAGCGTATCGTTTGTTAGCGTTACGTCGCTCCACTCGCTTAGAGTAGCAGAAACCGATTGTTCGATTTCCATCGCAGAGCCGTGACACATTTTCATTGTCATGCCCATTTGCTTGATACGGAATTGACCGTCTTTCAGCTCGCCTTGACCGAAGAAGTTGTTACAACCAGCCATGCCGTTTGCAGTCATCTTTTCGCCGATCTCTAGACGAGGAGCTGCTTGGTCTTCGCTTTTCACAATGTCCTTGCCATCAATTTGCGCAAGTTCCCAATTATGGTGCTGTAGATCGGTTGGTGTTACTTGCATCGCGTTGTCACCTGTTGTTGTGCATGCTGCTAGCATCATAGGTAAAGCGGCTACTGCTAGTAATTTTTTTGAACTAAACTTCATATTATAAGGCTCCAAAGGAAAGAACGAAGTTACCGGATAAGTGTAACTTGATGGGTTCAAAGTATAGTTTACAAAACACTATATGTGTCAGTATAAGGTCATAGTTTAGTATGGATTTCATGATCCAGGCGACAAATTAATCGCTTATTTTTGAGAGAGTAAGCGTAATTTTGAATGTGTAAGGAGGCATGGTGGAGCAGTTAGAGTTTTTCCAAGTTCCAAGCCCTTGCGTTGGGGTTTGTTCAAGCGATGACAAAGGCTATTGCAACGGTTGTATGCGCAAGAGAGAAGAGCGCTTTAATTGGATGTCGATGACACCGTCAGAACAATTGCACGTGATAAAGCTGTGTCGTCAGCGCTATAGAAGAAAAATAATGAATCAAAAAAACTTGATTGGTAAGCAGGTCGATGAAGAGGGAAATACCAGTCCCCAAAGAGATCTTTTTGGCTAAAGAGGAAGTATTTAGATTTTATTTAACTCCGAAGTAACTATTACTTTACATAATGGTTGGGGTGTAATATTAAAGTAGGTACCTTTGTACCTGAAGGAGTGGTGTCGGTATGAATAAAAAGAACGTAAAAATCAAAAAAGAGCCAGTCAAAGCACTTGACCGAAAACCGATCGGGGCAAAAGATGACCCTGAAGAGACTCCGCGTGATTGGCATTCGATGTCAGAAGAAGAACGAATGGAAATCCTTTCTCACCTCTCAGACATGCCTTTCCAATAACACCACTGGTTCTTCAGAGCCTTTCTTAAAGCTCAGTTTTCAGAAACAAAAATGTGATTAAACAAACATGTGATTCGCTTTCGTTACACCACGATGGTACGTGCAAAATGTATCATCGGCCTCGGTGGTTTTACTGTGAATCTTAATGTTTGTGATCACTTCTACCGCCCCTGCATCGTAGCAAGCTTGTTCTGCTTTTTTAACGATATCGAGTAATTGGTTGAGTTCACCTTTCATCGTAGTTTCCATCGCACCGACTTGGAAAGGCACATCGGCAGCTTTCACAACTTCAATGGCTTTATCAACCACTTCGAAGTTGTTGCCTTCTTTAACGCGAGGTATCACTTGGAAGGCAACCATCACTTCTTTTTCTCTTTTTAACTCAGACACTTTCTGCTTACTCTAGGATAGGGAATTGTTGCAGATGATAGGTTAATGCGGAGACGAATTCTACAGCGATTATGCTGGTTGGATTACTCTCTTTGTCCTACTTGTTACCCCAGTGGTCACTTACCCAACCACCTATGTGCTCATCAAAATGACTGCCACTGAACCTCTGGTTGCGTTCAACCGAAGTATCACAATCATCTTTATTATCTATTAGGGTTTGTATGTAGTTTGCCATCGGGTCATTGGAACGTTGACGATCTCGGCGAGTTGCCACTTCCTTAATCAGTTGTAATCGATATGTAGAGCTAGCACGTTTCATTTCAATGACCTCCTGTTGTAGACACTAATAGAAAAATCTAGTTGCTAGATATAGGGGCGTCAACGTGATTTAAGAGTATTTTTTTGAGCAACCAAGAATCAATACGTTGGCATCATAATTCACAAAAGTGTCATTTAAGTTGGCAACTTTAGGGAAGTTTTCGGGTGTGAATTTGTATTTTGTTGCATATAAAAAAGCCCAGTACAAACTGAGCTGACCATTCTATTTCTGGTTACTTAGAGCTATTTGGTTTGCTTTTAAATTGCTTAATGCTTTTCTTTTTAGCTGTTCTTCGATTGGCCATTTTATCTTTAGGTGGACGCTTGCGAGCGGTCGTTTCAGATGCAGGTTTGTCGGTAACCGGGAAACCCTCTAATGGTTGCAGCACTAACGGCTTATTGGTCAAGGTGCGAATCGCATTGAGGTAGTCAGTTTCGCTGTGGCTAACCAGAGAGACCGCGCAGCCAGTACTTCCTGCTCTTGCTGTACGACCAACGCGGTGTACGTAAGTTGCTGAGTGAGAAGGTAATTCGAAGTTAATTACGACAGGTAACTGATCAATATGAATGCCTCTAGCCATCACGTCTGTCGCGATAAGCACACGAGTCTCGCCATTTTTGAAACTTTCTAATGCTTGCTCTCGTTCTTCTTGGCTCTTATTTCCATGTAACGCACTCACACTGATTTTGGCTTTATTCAATCGTTTGGTTAATGCATCGGCATTGTCTTTTGCGCCAATAAATACCAATACTTGCGGCCATGTGTGTTGATTGAGTAGTGCGATGAGCGCTTGAGCTTTACTGCCTTTGTTCACTAAATACAGGGTTTCTTCAATAGTCGCGACCACGCTGTTTTCTTGATGTGTCGTGACTTTAACTGGATTTAAAAGAAGCTCTTCAGCTTGCCCTACTAATTCGGGCGGAAGTGTCGCAGAGAACAACAGTGACTGACGTTTACTTGGTAGTGCTGCAGTAATCGCTTGAATATCTGGCCAAAATCCCATGTCGATCAGGCGGTCGGCTTCATCAAGAACCAATGATGAACACCGAGCTATATCCAGTTCATCACTTTTGATTAAAGCAAGTAGGCGGCCCGGTGTGGCGATGGCTAATTGTGATTTAGTCGATAATTGTTGCTGTTGATCATCAGTATTTACGCCGCCCGTTAGCGTTACCAATTTGATATTGAGCGTTGTCGCGATCGGTTCTAAAGATTTGGTCACTTGAGATGCAAGTTCACGGGTTGGAACAATGATCAGTGCTTGCAGTTCATTCACATCTTGGTTGATGTTATTCAGTAAAGGTAAGCCGAACGCCAATGTTTTACCGCTGCCCGTTTGAGCCAATGCGAGTACGTCTTTCCCCGCAATAATGGTAGGAATTACCGCTTGCTGTATCTCTGTCGGCTTATTGAATTGAGATGAGAGCGCGGAGACGGTTTTTGCGTTAAGGGTTAGGCTATCAAATGACATAAATGAACCAAGTATCAAAAAGGAGGTGGAGTCTATCAGGGCTACAAATGTTAGAGAATCAGTTTTGTATGTTAGACGATAAACACATTCATTATACGCGCGAATTATGTCTGTTAGCTATACGCGATAATTAAGCGTTTATCATATTGTAATGGCACTGAATGGACGTACAATGTCCGCCCTAAAAATGTTCATGAAATGAGATCGAAATGAGTTGGGACAGTATCTGGCTGTTTATCGTTATCGTGTTTTTTATTGCCATTATCCCGGGCCCAAATGCGCTGTTGGTATTAAGCACAGCCTTAACTCAAAGGAAGCTGTTCGCATTTGTGAACGTGTTGGGCGTGTCATGTGGTTTCTTTTTTCATGCCTTTATCTCGGCTAACGGCATAAGCTTATTACTGTCGAACACTCCCATGGCCTTTGAAGGGCTAAAGTGGGCTGGGGTTTTGTATCTTGTCTGGCTTGGGTATAACCATTTTCGTGCGGCGCTGCGCGCTCAAGAGGGCGTGCTCTCTGTGGTCAGTGCATCGGGAAGTAAGCTTTATAAGCAATTTTTCAAAGGGCTTCTCACTAATCTACTGAATCCTAAAATTGTCCTGTTTTATCTTTCTATATTCCCTCAATTTGTTTCAACAGATGCGATTGTGACAGACAGTTTGATACTTGGTGCAATTCAAGCGTCAGTGGTGTCGATGTGGTTCTTAGTTGTGATCTTAATGGCGGATACCTTTAAGCGCTTGTTAGTTCAAAAGCGCACCTCGCAAATGATGAACATTGTGTGTGGGATTCTATTCGTGGGCTTCAGCATTCAGTTGGCATTGTTTCAGCTTTAGGGTGCGATGCGAAGAATTGGGTTTTTAGCTATTGGTTCAGTTCATTTCCGGCTTAGTTCTCGTTTCCATCTTAGTTTTCATTTCCGATTCAGTTCTCATTTTTTACTGAATGCTAAGCAATCCGTGTTTCTCTGTATAAATCTCTAAAGCATTAGCTCGGAAAGTCGATATAATTATTAGCTATCAATTTGGTGAATGTGTTTATTTGAGACCAATTGAAGCTACAGCCTATTGCTTGACCGAAATAACAGAGACAGGGAGTCACTAATGCGTGAAGATTCATTCACCCAGAAACGCAAATATTACCGCTTAAAGTACCCTCAAAAGGCTCGTCCGGTGATGCGAATTAAGGATGAGCTTTTTCATGTCAGCGAAGTTTCTGAAAAGGGTGTACGCCTGATGATGCGTAACATCATTCCGGTTTATCGTGGCTTTTCAATGGCCGGCACCTTGAGGTTGCATGACAACAACAGTATCGATATTAGCGGTGCTGTATTGCGACAAGAAGGTGACGAAGTGATCGTTCAGTTATCACAAGGTCCGAGCTTCAAAGATATGGTGTCTGAACAACGCCACATTAGGCAAAGATACCCAGTGTTTTTTGCTAGCCTCAGAGTGGCATAGAAAGCTTTTAAAGTTAGATTCACTCATCCAAGCCGA
Organism: Vibrio sp. 1S139; assembly: GCF_041439475.1. Classification (NCBI taxonomy): domain Bacteria; kingdom Pseudomonadati; phylum Pseudomonadota; class Gammaproteobacteria; order Vibrionales; family Vibrionaceae; genus Vibrio; species Vibrio sp. 1S139. The sequence continues at coordinate 5,718 of NZ_JBGOOD010000003.1, read as the reverse complement.
TATTAAAAAGCCCAGCACTTTCACAAGTGCTGGGCTTTGTTCTATCTATAGCCCAGATTCTTATAAACCAAAGGCGATACAGGTAAAGCTAATGAGCTTAGTTCGCCTTATAGCTCGTCTACTGTAGCCCAAACTGCGGCTAGCATATCGTGACCAAACGCGACACTTCGTTCTGGAGACCAGCCGTAAAGTTCGTCAGCGTGACTGATGTGATCTTTAAATGGCATCTCGACGGTGTAAGCCAAACACTTGAATTGCTCACCAATCCAGTTTGTGCCAACTGTCATGTTTGCTTTGCCTGGTTCGTCTTTATCGTAACCAAATTCATCTTGGAACTCTGGCGTGATAGTGAGCAGTGCTTGCTTGAAGTGGCTCTCTAGCTTCGCGATGCGCTCGTTGTAAGAAGGTGTGCCTTCGCTACCTGCTACAAAGTTATATGGAATCGCTTCGTCGCCGTGAATATCTAGACACAGGTCAACGCCCGTTTCCAGCATACGCTCGCGAACAAGGAATACCTCTGGGCTGCGTTCCATAGAAGGTGATTGCCATTCGCGGTTCAGGTTTACGCCAATCGCGTTAGTACGCAGGTGACCGCGGATGCTGCCATCTGGGTTCATGTTTGGTACAACTCTGAACACAACGCTGTCTAGAAGAGAGCGACCAACCGTATCTGTTTCATCAAGTAGGCGTTGTAGCAGGCCTTCGATCAGCCATTCAGCCATCGTCTCGCCAGGGTGTTGGCGACCAATAACCCAGATGTTTTTCTTCTCTTCACTTGGCTCGCCGATGGTTAGCAAAGTGATGTCGTTGTTGTCTAGCGTCTGACCTAGAGTTTCAAGCTTACAAGCAGGGTGCGTTTGAGCATTGTGCAGAAGATCTTGGTGACGATCGTATGAGTACGGCGCGAAGTACGCGAAGTACATTGAATCGTGTTCAGGGATGATATCGAAGCTTAATGTATCGCCATCGAACTGAGATGGGATACGGAACCACTCTTCACGGTCATACGATGCAACTACATCGTAATCTTTCCAGCCTTCAGGGTAGGCAGATGTTGCCAATTGACCGATTTCAAAGTGGTGAGATTGTTGAGCTTCACTTTCTAAGCGGAAGTGAAACCACTGAGAGATTTCAGTTTGGTAGTCTGCTGGGATCGTCAGTTGAATGTTTTGTGGTGAATCTGCAGAAACGACGTGAATGTTGCCGCTTTCGAAATTGCTGAAAATTTTCATTGTAGTTTTTATCTCGTAGTTGAGTTGCCGTAAGACTAGCACACTTTTTTTCGAGCAAACCACTAACTAAATCGTAATGAGATGTTATTTCAACTATCTACTTTTTAGTTCTCTACTTTGAGCAGTACTTCCTATCTATCGACGCTGACAAGTTGTACACCCACGACAGGCTGAACGTGTGTGGCGATCTAACTTGCTGCGTTGAACCTTACAATAAGCGTTTTTCAGCGCTCTTCTTCCTGAGAACCAATCATCGGGTTTTGACAGGATCAGATAACCATTAAAGCGTTTCATAAGCTCGACTCTATTTTGGTTGATGAACTTGCTATCAAACCCAATTTCGAAGTAATCAAGCGCTTGTTCAATCGAGGTGAAACTCGCCATTTTTTGTTGGAATTCTGTTTGGTTCATTGAGTGAGGAGTTTATGAAAAATAGATAGCCAATATTGTAATAGATTTACAATTTACTTCTTTGACTTAGAAAGCCGTTTTGTCTCGTTGATGTTGGATTAGTCAATAATGAATATTTAACCGCTGCTTCTTATTTGGTGGGTGATTGTATCTGGTGGGGAATAATTTCGTGAAGTGACCTTGGGTTCTCATAAAGGTTCAATTTTTGTTCCTCAGAATGCGATTTATGCTCCAAATCAAACTGATCTACCCCTAAAGTACTATTCTGATCTTAATTGTAACCAATTGTTGAAGATGATTAAGAATTATGACAATAAAAAAACGTTATATCGCACTAATAGCGGCGGTTGGTATAGGTATTGGTTGGTTAACCTTAGGGGGAACTGCAGCCGTTATGCACTATACATCGAGCACTGAGTTTTGTGTTTCTTGTCACACAATGGAAGCACCCCACAAAGAATACCAAGGTTCTGTACACTTCAGTAACGCAAAAGGCATTCGAGCTGAATGTGCCGATTGCCACATTCCAACAGATCCGATTGACTACGTGATCACCAAAGTAAGAGCGTCCAAAGACATCTACCACGAATTTATTTCAGGTAAGATAGACACGCCTGAGAAATATGAAGCACACCGTGAAGAGATGGCTGAGACAGTTTGGGCTCAATTCCGCGAGAATGACTCAGCGGCTTGTCGCTCTTGTCACGAATTCGATGCAATGGAAGAGTTCGAGCAATCTCGTGATGCAGCAAAAATGCATGCTTATGGTCGTGAAAATAATCAAACGTGTATCGATTGTCACAAAGGCGTTGCACATTTTGCTCCTGAAGCTCAGCTAGATAGCAAAGCGTTCGATACCCTGATCGCATTTACGAAAAACACGCCAGCAGATGCGAAAGTGGTTTACCCAGTAACCGATATCGCAATGGGTGACTTCGGCAGTGTAAACCCAACAGCAGAACTGCAAGTGGTCAAGGCTGAAGGCGACAACCGTACTGTGACTTTGAATGCATTCCAAATGAAAGGTGCAGAGCAAGTGCTTTACTTCGGTGAAGGCCAACGTGCAATCGTTGCGACATTGACAGACAAAGGTCAAGAAGCACTGACTACTGGTGACTATAAAGCCGATGCTTACGGTAACGAGTGGCGTTCAGTTGCGCTAACGGGTGATATCACTTCTCCAGTTGTCGATAAACTAGACCCAATCTGGTCTTACGCAGAAGAGTTGGACAACGTTTACTGTGCAACGTGTCACGCGAAAATTCCTTCAAACCACTTCACTGTGAATGCTTGGGGACCTGTTGCGAAAAGTATGGGCGACCGTACAGACATTTCTGAGCAAAACCTTGAGCTGCTGACTAAGTACTTCCAAAACCACGCGAAAGACGTTGTTGGTCACTAAAGAGAATTAGAAGGATAAAATTATGACTAATATGACACGTCGTGGATTTATGAAAGGCACAGGTATTACAGCTGGTGCGTTGGCATTCACATCTTTGACGCCGATGAGCGCAATTGCTTCGGACAAACGTGGTTCTGGTGTTCTAACATCAGGTCGTATGGGACCAATGCTGTGTGAAGTGAAAGATGGCAAGTTAGTGTCGACGACGAATGCACTGGCACAAACGGTTCCAAATAGCCTGCAGACCACAGGCCCTGATCAAGTACACACCAAAGCGCGTGTTAAGTACCCTATGGTTCGTAAAGGCTACTTGGCTAACCCATCTGCACCTGAAGGTGTACGTGGTAGTGATGAATTTGTTCGTATCTCTTGGGATGAAGTGTACAAATTGATTCACCAACAACACTCACGTATTCGTCAAGAGCACGGTGCGGAATCTGTATTCGCAGGCTCTTATGGCTGGCGTTCAAGTGGTGTTCTGCACAAAGCGCAAACGCTTCTACAACGTTACATGAGCATGGCTGGTGGTTACTCTGGTCACTTAGGTGATTACTCAACAGGTGCTGCGCAAGTTATCATGCCGCACGTTGTGGGTTCGATTGAGGTGTATGAACAGCAGACGACTTACCCAGTTATCCTTGAGCACAGTGATGTGGTGGTACTTTGGGGCCTAAACCCAATTAACACCTTGAAGATCGCTTGGAGCTCAACCGACTGTGCAGGTCTTGAGTTCTTCCACCAGTTGAAGAAGTCGGGCAAGACAGTGATTGCGATTGACCCAATGCGCTCTGAGACTATCGAGTTTTTTGGTGACAACGCAGAGTGGATTGCTCCTCACCCAATGACTGACGTAGCCATGATGATGGGTATCGCACACACGTTAGTGAAACAGGGCAAGCACGATAAAGAATTCTTGGGTAAATACACAACAGGTTACGACGTATTCGAAGCTTACTTGATGGGTAAGGAAGACGGCGTAGAAAAATCTGCTGAGTGGGCGTCTGAGATCTGTGGTGTGCCAGTGAAGCAGCTTGAGCTACTTGCGGATATCTTCAGTAAGAACCGTACTATGCTGATGTCTGGCTGGGGTATGCAGCGTCAACAATACGGTGAACAACGTCACTGGATGTTGGTTACGCTAGCGACAATGCTAGGTCAAGTTGGCTTGCCTGGTGGTGGTTTCGGTCTTTCTTACCACTACTCAAACGGTGGTAACCCTGCTCGTGATGCAGGCGTACTTCCTGCGATTTCAGCGTCACTTGGCGGTGGTTCTTCGGCGGGTAACGATTGGGCTGTTTCAGGATCTGTGAACGCATTCCCTGTAGCGCGTATTGTTGAAGCGCTAGAAAACCCGGGTTCAAGCTACCATCACAATGGTCACAACCTAACGTTCCCAGAGATCAAAATGATCTGGTGGGCAGGCGGTGCGAACTTTACTCACCACCAAGATACCAACCGCTTGATCAAAGCTTGGCAAAAGCCTGAGCTGATTGTTATCTCAGAACCTTACTGGACAGCAGCAGCTAAGCACGCGGATATTGTTCTGCCAATTACTACATCGTTTGAACGTAATGATATGACGATGACGGGTGACTACAGTAACCAACACTTAGTGCCAATGAAGAAAGTGGTTGAGCCACAAGGTGAAGCTCGTAACGATTTCGATGTATTTGCGGACATGTCTGAGTTACTTGCTCCGGGTGGTCGTGATGTGTACACCGAAGGCAAGACCGAGATGGAATGGCTGTATGGTTTTTACAAAACCGCACAGCAAGGTGGTCGTGGTCAGCGTATCGTAATGCCTAACTTCAGCAAGTTCTGGGAAGATAATCAGTTGATCGAGATGAAGTGGAACGAGAAGAACGCACAGTTTGTTCGTTACGCTGATTTTCGTGAGAACCCAATCATGAACCCACTAGGTACACCAAGTGGCAAGTTCGAGATATTCTCAAGAACCATTGAAGGTTACCAACTAGATGATTGCCCTGCACACCCAACTTGGTTAGAACCAACAGAGTACACAGGCAACGCTAAAGATGGCGAACTGCAACTGATGACAGCGCACGCCGCGCACCGTCTGCATAGCCAGTTCAACTACGCGAAGATCCGCGAAGAGTATGCGATTGCAGACCGTGAGCCGATTTCAATTCACCCTGAAGATGCGAAAGCTCGAGGCATTAAAACGGGTGACTTGGTTCGTGCACATAATGGTCGTGGACAAGTATTGGTGGGTGCATTAGTGACGGATGGCATCAAACAAGGCTCTGTATGTATCCATGAAGGCGGTTGGCCTGATTTAGATAAAGACACAGGTCTATGTAAAAACGGTGGCTGTAACGTGCTTACGTTGGATATCCCGACTTCTCGTTTGGCGAATGGCTGTGCTGCAAACTCTGCGCTTGTGAAGATTGAAAAATACACAGGTCCAGTATTAGAACTCACGGCATTTGATCCACCTAAAAACGGCTAATCTTTAACAAGTAATAGCTAACTGAATGAAGCCAGCCTAATCGCTGGCTTTTTTTGATCCTTTTCTTGCGACGAAGACTATTACTCAGTGTCGGCTAGACAATCCATAATAATCAATGACATCTAAGCGAGAAATAAACTCATGAATCGTAAGCGTCTTTAAATCGACTCATTGACTTTCAAGCCTCAACACAGATACCGCCA